>JAOQAL010000348.1 GCA_025963615.1 Chitinophagaceae bacterium
AGACAAATTAGAGAATCATACAAAACGGCTTATAATATTCAGTCTTCTGATATATGGGCAGAATAATGGAAATCCCAGCTTCATATCGCTATTCAATTTCTGTCCAAGCAGAAGGAATCACGGGTGAACTTTTGAATATAATATCTCTGCATATCTTTATTCGGCAACAGTTACTGGCTGACGATTTTCAAATACCGCTACATCGCCAGGCCGTAACCGTTAGCAGTCATTGTAAAAAGACATTCACAAACCATAGAAAACAATAAAAATAGAACTATATGAGAAAAATAATTTCATTTATGCACATATCGCTTGACGGTTTTGTAGCAGGACCGAACGGAGAAATGGGCTGGATTAAAGTTGATGAAGAAATTTTTGATTATGTCGGTAAGCGGATAAGCGAAGGCGACACTGCATTATATGGACGAGTAACTTATCAGATGATGGAAAATTACTGGCCTAACGCAGGAAACAAGCCGACAGCGACCAAGCACGACATTGAACATTCAAAGTGGTATGACAAAGTTCACAAAGTTGTTTTGTCAAAAACAATGAAAGACGCGGCTTTGACTAACACAAAAATTATTAGCGACAACCTTTCGGACAACATAAATGAAATAAAACAATCCCGCAATGGCGGGAGTAAAGAAATCTTGCTTTTTGGTAGCCCGACAGCAACACATTCACTTATTCAACTGAACTTAATTGACGGCTACTGGCTATTTGTTAATCCAATTATTCTTGGACGAGGCATCCCATTGTTTGTAGACATCAAAGACAAAATAAAACTAAAACTATTGACTACTCGACAATTTACTTCCGGTGTAACTGAACTGAATTACACAGTGGACAGACAATAACAACGACCCGCTAACATGGGTATTGCTGCAATTGGGGCTGGACGTTGAAACTTCGGCTGTTGCATCGCTGTACTTTTGTTCCGGCAGACGAATATCTATTTGGCTTTTGTTGTTAAATTCAACTTTATATTTTCAATTGGGCAGCGGTTCCGGCCCGGACATTATAAAAATTCCAGCACAGCAGCAAGCCCTACCGGTTACCTGCAACCTGATTTCGAAAATTTCATATCTCACATTTTGTTTTTAATTCTTTGTCAATAACATAGCTGATTCTCCCGGCGACAATAACAACGCCCTCTGTCAAAAACCGAACAACAATTATAAAAAAGGAACTTTCCCTTACAAACATTTTTATTTCTCTTTTTTATCTGTTGACCCTTACCCAATTTGCCGAAACTGCAAAATCTCAATTTGCAATAAGATTGAGAAAGGGTCAAAGCTTTTACATATGCATACTGCGGTGTTAGGCCAAAAGATAAATTTGGATTTAAAGCACTAGACAGCGTCAGGGGTTTCAGTCAGCACAGGGCTCAGGATATCATTATTATGATACCTTACGGAACGGATATAGAAAGAATCGAGTGGTGCAGGTGTGACTCAGAGCAAACATTTAATATTCACAAATAACATTTAATGGCGTAAATTGAAGTGTCCTTTTATAAAGCAAAATTACTTCAGTGACTCAGGACCGCCAGCTCGCCGCCATCATGTTCACCGATATAGTCGGTTACACCGCGATGATGCAGGCCAATGAGCAAAAGGCTGTTGCAATAATTAGGCATTATAACTCCACACTTGAAAAATTAGTAGGACAGTTTAATGGCCAGGTAGTAAATTATTATGGCGACGGCAGTCTTTGTATTTTTCACAGCGCCACCGATGCAGCCAATTGTTCGCTGGAATTGCAAAAAGAATTGAAGTCCGAGCCGGGAGTGCCTTTGCGTATCGGGTTACACATCGGCGAGGTCTTTTTCGAAAATGAAAAAGCACTGGGCGATGGAGTGAATGTGGCTTCAAGGGTCCAGTCACTTGGCCAGGAAAATACGATCCTCGTTTCGGCTGAGTTTTATGATAAGATAAAAAACAACTCCTCATTTTCTACTATTTCACTGGGTAAATTCGATTTTAAGCATGTTACCAAACCTTTGGATGTATTTGCACTCAGCAATGAAGGGTTATTTGTACCGCAGCGCGGTAAGATGGAAGGGAAACTCAGGAAAAAATCCGGGAAGCGACGAATCATTACTACAACATCGCTGATTATTCTATTTTGTATAGCCGGTTTTTTTATTTATAAAAAACTCTTTACCGGGAAAGCTGAATCGGGATTAAACGATCATTCCATTGCCGTACTCCCCTTTGTGGATATGAGTTCTTCTAAAGATCAGGAATACCTCAGTGATGGCATGAGTGAAGAATTATTAAACCTTTTATCAAAGATCCAGGGTTTACGGGTGATCTCGCGTACTTCATCTTTTTCCTTCAAAGGTAAAAACGTGGATGTCCGGAAGATTGGCGGGGACCTGGGTGTTGCCAATATATTGGAGGGCAGTGTTCGCAAATCTGGTAATACTATTCGTATTACTGCGCAGTTGATCGAAGTAATGAATGGAACTCATCTTTGGTCTGAAACATATGACCGGGAACTTCAGGATGTATTTGCTATCCAGGATGAAATTTCAAAGATGATTGTTGACATTTTAAAGATCAAACTGACCGGCAAGCAGATAAATCAGTTTGCGGGAAGTTTCACCAATAACCCTGAAGCCCATGAAGACTATCTGCAAGGTCGTTATCACTGGAACACGAGAACAGAGGAGGGTATAAAAAAAGCAATTGGATATTTTGAAGATGCAATAAAAAAGGATTCCAATTATGCAGCAGCCTACTCCGGATTGGCAGACACCTATCTTACGCTCTATGACTATGAGCTAATGTCTTTTGATGAGTCAACTGCAAAAGCAAAAGATGCTGCCCTTCGGGCTTTAAAGATCAATAATAATCTTGCAGAGGCACATAATTCTCTTGCCCACATCAACCTGCATGAGTGGAAATGGAAAACTGCGGAAGATGGTTTCCGTAAAGCCATTGAGTTAGATCCTGGTTATGTACTGGCTCACCATTGGTTTGCTCTCTGCCTTACTGCAACAGGAAAAGCAACTGAAGCGGTTGCTCAAATGAAGATAGCCAGGGAGCTTGATCCTTTATCGACACGGATTAATGCAGATCTCGGGATGGCTTATCTTGCTGCGGGAAATTATGATGAAGCGATCACCCAGGAACAAAAAACCATGGAGCTGAACCCAAAGGCGGGAGGAGCCTTCTGGATACGTGGCATGGCTTATCAGCAAAAAAAAATGTATAGTGAGTCGATCAAAGATTACAGACATGCTTTAGAAATTTATCCCGGTGATCCAAATTATTTGGCTGCTCTTGGGAATGTTTATGCATCGGGTGGAAATATGGCAGCGGCAAATAAAATTCTTGACACTTTATTTGTTGTGAATAAAAAAGAACATGTATCTCCATTTTTTATTGCTCTTGTTTATGCAGGACTTAACGATAAAGAAAAGGCTTTAGAATGGCTGGAAAAGTCTTGTGAAGAAAAATCAGGGTCGGTACGATACCTGAAGATGGAACCACGTTTGCAGAACCTGCGTAATGAACCACGTTATATTGCACTAATGAAAAAAGTCGGGTTGGAAAAATGATATCTTTTCGTTTTTGATATCTCCCAGGTCACCGTATTGTTCTCATCTATTCAGCGGGACAGTCAATAAAGAAAAGAAAATTCCCCGGACTGAATAATCTATAGGATAAAAGGTCTTGGCGAATAGTGGTTTTGAGTTTGGCAGATAGAAAATACGAATCGCCTGCTTGTAACAGGCGGTTTGGCAAAATGACGGGGGCCACGAATATATTCGC
>JAOQAL010000355.1 GCA_025963615.1 Chitinophagaceae bacterium
GACCCCGGGCAGACACCAAAAGAAATTATGTTTTTGGGTACTGTGATAATCAGCGAAGCATGTTGCTGTCTGGAAAATGCCGCAATACTCTCTGCCATTTCCTCTCCATTGATATAATGAAAAACAGGATGGTAGGCAAACCGGAAAAATCCAACAATCGTTTTCCGGGAATGGCTTTGGGCTCCCATCACAATGTGGTTAAGAAATCTATCTGAGGATGGAGCTTTTCACGAATAAGCGGGATAGGGGAGTACGGTATAAAAATAAAGCCTGTTGCTCCTTTTGAAACAACAGGCCGTCAAATATAAACTGCTTTGTCAAATATTGAAGTTGCAGTTATTTCACATGAAGGTTGACAATTTTGGCCAGTTCGAACATGGAGACCTGGGCCTTACCGGCGAAAACCGTTTTCAATTTAGCATCGGCATTGATCATTCTTCTGTTCTTTTTATCCTGCAGATCATTTTTCTTAATGTAGATCCAGATTTTCTTAATGATTTCAGTTCTGGGTAATGGTTTTGTACCTACTACTTCACCCAGGGCAGCACTTGGCATAAGAGGTGCCATAAAGCCTGCATTTGGTTTTCTTGCCGTTTTTTTCTTAGGAGCTGCTTTTTTTACAGCTTTCTTTGCAACTTTTTTTACAGCTTTTGCAGGAGCTTTTTTTGCAGCCTTTTTAACAGGCTTTTTTGTTGTTTTTGCCATGATTGTTTTGAATAATGGGTTAATTAATTGAACTACCGAATGTTCATATTTTGGCTAATGTACAAATATTGAAATGAAGAGACCTGATTGTTTTTGCACAAACTAAGGGGAAAATTGTTAAAATCCCCCTCGGAGGAATCATTTTTCAATAACCAGTATGTCAATAATAAGTAGAGAAAGCTATCATAATTAGTGGAGCAAATGGTTGCCGATGCAGGATTTCAGACAAGCTGAATGAGACAGGTTACAGGTTGCCGAAGAACTATTAAATAACCCGGGGATTAAGGAACTGATACAACAGGTGGGTGAGTGGATGCGTACAAAGAACTCATGGCCACTACGAAAAATTCAATTGTCCAGGCTTATTTCAAACTCAGGTTATGTCGTACCGCCTGCCAGTATTCCCTTCCATAATCAACCAGAATTTCAGAGCCGGCCTTAACATCTGTTTTAGCATGAATAAATACCCGGCGGCCCGAAGTGGTATAAAGTGCATTGTTCCGCACACCCGTCATTTTGCGGAGACCTTTTGCATCATTGGCGTAACGGGCAAACGATTTTTTATAAGGGCGCGCATTAATGACATGCCTGCGGGTAACATAAAAAATGTATCCATTGTTCCATTCTTTTTCTTCCAGTTCATGCCAGTTTGAAATTCTTCCTTTATATTCCACTATCCGGGTTCCTTTTGGAATAAAGGTTTTTGTAAATAATCCCATTCCTGCACCGGGTAACGTCGACTTTTTTATAAACAATTCTTTTTCGGATAATGCCATTCGTTAGTTTTTAAACAGCGGCAAAGATAATAGCCTCACGATCATTTTTCCGTTTATTTATATGCCTGGAGAATGGTCTTTTAGTATCACGCCAATCCAGCCGGCTTTAGGAATTATTTTCTCCTTCCATTAGTTCGTCTTCATCGTCCCGTTCAGCGCCTGGAATATCAAGATCTTTACCCATATCTGCTGGATCGCTCTCTTCATTCAGCCGGTCGGCGCCATCAGTTTTATCTAAAGAAATTTTTTTCATGTCAGATTGCTCTTCCGTTACAGGACGATCGGCTGCTGACAATAAACTATTTTCAGAGTTTGATACATTGCTGGTTTTATCAATCACCTCATCGTTGCTGTCTTCTTTATTGATATCATCCAGCAATCCTTCTCCTTCTTCATCCGCAGATGAAATAGTTACGTCCATCATTTCCCGGATATGCGGAGGTTTTATATTCTCCTGTCCCGGAATATCCTTTACTTCCGGCATATCCATGATGATTGTTTTAGGTTCTTTTTTTTTAATTCCTGCTACTTTCTTTTGGGTATCCGTTTTAGGATTGATATTTTTTTCTTTTGACTGCCCATGCGGAAATCCTGGAAAATCCTGGTCGATATGTTTGTCAGGGCTTTTCTGAATATCTTTTTTATCGGTGAGAGGCGTTGTTTTAGGAATATCCTTCGCCAGTTTTTTTTGAGATTTTGATTTCATATTCTTTTAACGGAACTATAAAAAGAACATGCCAGGAAACGTATGGGAATTAAAAAGTTAAAGAATTTATAAAGACCGCTATTCAGATCCTGGCCCATCGTAAACCTGGCGGGGATGGCAAGGAAATTGAATAAATAGTATTGAACAAAAGATTCAGGCATGAAAACAGTATTGGCTTTTACGATTGTATTTCTTGTAATTGTTTTTTGTAATTGCGGAAATAGCCAGGTCAATTCCGGGAATTATTCTCCACAGACGAAGACGGCTTCCAGCGTATCAGTGCAGGGCATGGATACATTACCAGTAGCCGCTGAGAGATGACCCTGGGATAGAAAAATGACAATGGATGGAAAATTAATTCAGGATAAGCGCTAAATACCTGGTGACTTATGTTTTCATTACTATCACAACCCCAACTCATAATTTCAATGACTTCTTTAATAGCCGGCTGTATGAATATTATTATCTGTTCTATAGCAGCAGGGATCCGGACTCCCCATCGTGTAAACCGGTAGTTTTATAACAGGGACTCTGTTGTATGGGCTAATGATAAAATAGATAGCAGGTCCACTTTTGATTTGCAGCAGATTCATCCGGCCAATTTCCGCGAAAGATATTTTTTTTATAAATCTTAAATGCGGTACTTTGGTTTGTATGGGATTGTATATTACTTCATTGAACTCGGGTAGTAACGGAAATTGCTATTATATTGGTAACGACCATGAAGCCGTATTGATAGATGCCGGCATCTCCTGCCGGGAAACAGAAAAAAGGATGAAGCGGTTAGAATTATCCATGGATAAGATAAAAGCCATCTTCGTATCTCATGAGCACGGTGACCATATCCAGGGAATTCCTGTTTTGGCAAAAAAATATGAACTGCCGGTTTATATTACATCTACCACGCTTACCAACTGCAATTTGCGATTAGAGCCGACACGAATCTGCTCATTTCAGGCTGGTAAACCGGTAAGTATTGGAGGGCTTTCAGTTACTGCTTTTCCTAAATTTCATGATGCAGGTGATCCGCATAGCTTCGTGGTGACTTTTGGAAATCTGAAGGTTGGTGTATTTACCGATCTGGGTGTTGTTTGTAAGTCGCTGGTAAAGCATTTTAAGCAATGCCATGTCGCCTTCCTCGAGGCGAATTATGATGAAAAGATGCTCGAAGAAGGAAGCTACCCCCTGCATCTTAAAAACCGTATCCGCGGTGGGGTAGGGCATCTATCCAACAGACAGGCTTTACAACTGATGATGGACTATAAGCCGGCGTTTATGAGTCATTTGCTACTCTCGCACCTGTCAAAAAATAACAACGACCCAGCCTTGGTAAAGGACTTATTTTCCAAGGTGGCCGGCGCTACCAAAATCATCATTGCTTCCCGTGATGCGGAGACCCCCGTGTTGCATTTAAATTCTCCAGGTTCCAAAAATAATCATATGAAGGCCAATAATTTACAGCTTTCCCTGTTCCAGGTTTAGGATTCCCACTTAACTGGCATGTTTTTTAAAGACTTTATTAAAAAATAAAGTATGAAAGCAATCTGGACAGGTTCGATAGGCTTCGGGCTGGTGAATATTCCCATTAAAATGTATAGTGCGGTGGAAGAAAGTTCACTTGATCTTGATATGCTAGACAAAAAAGATCATGCAAACATAAAGTTTAAAAGAGTAAACGGCCATACAGGAAAAGAAGTTCTCTGGGAAAATATCGTAAGGGGATACCTGCTCAATGAAAAATATGTTGTGCTGGACAAGAGTGATTTTGAAAAAGCAAGCCCTGAAAAAACAAAGCATATTGAAATTACGCAGTTTGTGGATGAGAAAGAGATTGAGAGTGAGTATTTCGAAACGCCTTATTTTCTGGAACCGGAAAAGACAGGCGTCCGGGCCTATAGTTTATTAAGAGAAGCCCTGCGCAAATCCGGGAAGGCTGGCGTAGGTGTATTTGTTATGCACAACCGGGAACATGTTTGCATTATTAAAGCCAGGGAGGATGTGATCGTATTGAATCGCATCCGTTTTGCGCAGGAGATCCGCTCTCCGAAAGAGTTAAACCTGCCTGCCGCAAAGAGTAAACCGGAGGAATTGAAAATGGCCGTTACGCTCATCAATCAGCTTACAAAACCATTTGACGTTAAAAAATATAAGGATGATTATAGTGAAAAATTGCTGAAGATCATTAAGGCGAAGTCCAAAGGAAAATCTACGCCTTTTACGCCTATGAAAGTAGTGCATTCCAAAACCCAGGATCTTATGGAACAGTTAAAAGCCAGTCTAACTACTAAACGCAGAGTGTCATGAGCCTGACTGTTTATAAAAAGAAAAGAGATTTTAATAACACAGACGAGCCCGCCGGGAAAAAAATTACTAAAAATAAATTCCGCTTTGTTATTCAACGGCATCAGGCTTCCCGTCTTCATTATGATTTCCGTCTGGAATTAGGTGGTGTACTGAAAAGCTGGGCGGTGCCGAAGGGCCCCTCCATGAATCCATCCCAGAAACGTTTGGCGGTAATGGTTGAAGACCATCCTGTAGATTATATAAATTTTACAGGAACTATTCCCCAGGGAAATTATGGAGCGGGTAAGGTTGAAATATGGGACAAAGGCAGTTTTGAACCTGTCAACGCAACACATGAAGAAATTAGTGAAAGGAAGGCGTTGGAGTCCTTAGAAAAAGGAGAATTGAAATTTCATCTTCATGGTAAAAAGTTGAAAGGCGAATTTGTATTGGTTCATTTAAAGAATGATGAAAAAAACTGGTTGTTGATAAAACATAAGGATGATTATGCTGTAAATACCGTCTACGATGCCGAAGACGAGGTTGGTAAACCCATTCCTGAAAAGACAATAGGTTCCATACGCCATGGCAAGACTAAAAAAATAGGAAAATTTATCAGTCCGATGCTGGCTGCTGTAACAAAAACACCTTTTGATGACCGAGATTGGATTTTTGAAATAAAATGGGATGGCTATCGTGCCATTGCCGAAATTGAAAAGGAAGGATTGAAGTTTTACTCCCGCAATGGTATTGATTTTATGGATCGTTTTCCGGTAATTGCCCAAGCCTTAAGGCGGATAAAACACAATGTCATTTTAGATGGAGAAATTGTTTTACTAAATGAAAAAAATCTCCCGGATTTTCAAAAGTTGCAATATTATGAAAATCATCTTAATTATCCGCTGGTATTTTATGTATTTGATATCCTTTCCATCGATGGAAAAAGTATAGAGGACTTGCCTTTATTGGAACGCAAGATTTTTTTGAAAAAGATCATAAAGAATAATACTACAATCCGTTATTGTGATCATGTTGATACAGCGGGAATCGCTTTTTTGGAAAAAGCAAAAGAGCAGGGTTTGGAAGGCATCATCGCAAAGAAAAAGGATAGCCGTTATATAAGAGGGTACCGGAGTAAAGCATGGTTGAAAATAAAAAATGTACAAAGTACTGAAGTGGTGATTGTGGGATATACGTTGCCCAAAGGTGAACGAAATCATTTTGGTTCACTCGTGCTTGCCAATAAAAAAGGCAGGCAATGGCAATATAGGGGGCATGTAGGCACCGGTTTTTCAAATGAGTTGCTTTCTTCATTGCAAAAGAAAATGAAAACGCTGAAAACGGATGTTTCGCCATTTAAAGATGAAGTACCGTTGAATGGAGAAGTTACCTGGTTAAAGCCTGAACTGGTAGCGGATATTGCCTATACTGAAATTACAAGGGATAAGGTTTTCCGGCACCCGGTTTTCTTACGGTTGCGGGATGAAAAAAGCAGCAGCATGGTAAATGAAGAAGTTATTGATGAAATTACCGAAGTCAAAAAGAAGGATGAAATAAAGATCGGGAATTTCAGCGTTTCAATTACGAACCGGCATAAAGTTTTCTGGCCGGACGAAGGTTTTACAAAAGGAGATGTAATAGATTATTACAGCAAAATGAGCGGTGCTATTTTACCGTACCTGAAAGACAGACCCCTTTCTTTAAAAAGAAACCCGAATGGAATCCGGGATGAAGGATTTTATCATAAGGACGCTGGTGAAAATGTGCCGGAATATGTAAACGTATTTAAAGTAAAGAACGCAAGTAAGAAGGATAAAATTATAGATTACATTGTATGTAATAACAAGGCTACGCTCTTATACCTCGCGAACCTGGGATGTATTGAAATCAATCCGTGGAACAGTACCCGGAGAAATCCGGATCGTCCTTCCTGGATGGTTATAGATATTGATCCTTCGCCAGAAAATAAATTTACCCAGGTTGTTGACGTTGCTTTAATGGTAAAAGAAATATTGGATAAGGCGGATATTTCATCCTGTTGCAAAACTTCCGGTTCATCAGGATTGCATGTCTATACGCCAATGAAGAATAAATATGACTACAAAGAAGTAAAGGACTTTGCCCATATCGTGGCTTCCCTGGTGCAGGAGCAGTTACCTGAAACCACTTCGCTGGAGAGATCATTGTCTAAAAGAGGGGCTAAGATTTACATTGATTACCTGCAAAACACTACCGGCCAGACCCTGGCATCGGCATACAGTATCAGACCCGTGCCTGGTGCTCAGGTCTCTACGCCACTGGAATGGAAAGAGGTCAACGACAAATTACACCCATCCAATTTTACGATACAGAATATTTTTGAAAGAGTGGAAAAAAAAGGTGATTTGTTTAGACCCGTTCTTACTGGCGCTACCGATATCAGGAAATCCTTGAAAATGCTTAGTAAATAACTATTCTTGCAGGGCCTTAAAAAATTACACCTGCTAAAAACGCTTTAGCAGGTGATACGGAAATTAACGATTTTTTAAAGGATTATGGAACGAAATATTTCAGGATTATTGGATAAAAAAATAAAAAAGAAGTTGATTGATATTGGATTTTTGGTTTGTTTTTCTTAGGATTTTGCGTTGATCTTTTCAGTGATATTGGATAGATTGATAGTAACTATCAATCAACTTCTGGAACAAATGTAATGTCCCCGGGGTCTCCGGCATAGAGTAAAACATCTTTTTTAGCGGTCTTTTTTTACTGAACAATTGCGGGAAAATTACCCGGCTTTTTTTTGATTCCGATACAATGCGTTTAATTTGAAGGCAATAAGTCATACGGATAAAAAGTATGGCTATTATCTGAAGCGGGACGAAATAATAATTTTAGTGCTTTGTTGAATCTGCCGCGGGTTTTTTCTTTTTAAAAAGACTATTCAGGGTGTTTTTAATTGTTTCTTCCGGTTTCT
>JAOQAL010000379.1 GCA_025963615.1 Chitinophagaceae bacterium
TAGAAAAGCAATTTGCCCGTCTGAACGAAGCCGAGATCAAATATGCACCGGGTGTGTACGATCCCGACTTTGAACCCAATATGGGCGCCGACAGCCTGATAAGGGTAACGCTTACAACGGAAATACCCGGCCTCGATATCTATTACAGCTTTGATAACTCATACCCCGACAGGTATTACCCGAAATATACCGAACCATTGGTAGCGCCGAAGGATGCCACTCAATTACGCGTTATAACCTATCGCGGCAAGGAGCCGATTGGCCGTATGATAACGATGCCGATGGCGGAGTTGCGGCAGCGGTTAACCAGGCGGAGACGGAATTAAACTATGGGACTGTTAAGTTCACCTGCGGGAGAATAAATTACAGTTAATGGGAGTGAGCACATTGGTTTGTTACTGTATTCACTTGTATCAACTGTTTCACATTCATAAAATTAATAGGCAAGTATTTTTCTGAAAATAGCTTCTGCCAATAAAGGCGGAACAGCATTGCCAATCTGTTGCTGAACGTGCATTAAAGTTCCTTCAAATACAAAGTGATCCGGGAAACTTTGAAGGCGGGCGGCTTCTCTGACGGATAATCCCCTGTCCTGAAAAGGATGAATCAGCATATTCTTTCTGTAATTTGATATAACTACCGAAGGAATAGACGGATTAAGGCGTTTATAAATACCGCTGTGACAATTGTTAACATTGGCATAATTTTCCATTAGGTGTTCAGGTATAGCACGCCAATTTTGCCCTTGCCCGATATATTTGTATCGTTCAATAACGTAGTCTTCGTTCCTGGAAACAAGGTTCTGGCTTGCCATCTTAGACTTTGACCTCATTCTTTGGGCATAACCGCCAACCTCCATCAAATCCTTTTTATAAGGAAGCTCTGCATATTTGTCACCATTTGTTAAATCCGGCAGGTCAGAAATTGCTTCGTCAACGCTTACCTTGTAATCATCTTTATCTGGAAAAGTAAAAGTCTTTCCTATGCGGTTGCCTACCATGAAAAATCTGTTGCGATGCTGAGGGACGCCATAGTCGGAAGCATAAAGAACATCTTCCGAGGTTTCGTAACCTATTGCCGCAAAACACTCCTTTATGAGACGGACTGTTTCACCTTTATTAAAGGTAGTAATACCTTCAACGTTTTCAAATAAAAACCATTCCGGCTGCAATTCGTCAACGAACCTGACGAACTCATGGAATAATTTATTATTGGAATTTTCCGAAGTTCTTGTTTTGGTATTGGAAAGGGAGAAACCCTGGCATGGCGGCCCGCCAAAAACGATAAAAGGTGTTTCGGATATATGTGCTTTAGGATCTATTTTAGTGATATCGTCACATAAAATTTTAACACAGGGATGATTCCTGGTAAAAGTCTTTGCAGCAGATTGATCTTTTTCAACTGCAAGCCCTATTTTAATTCCGGCATTTTCTGCGCCTAAGCTTAATCCGCCCGCGCCACTGAAAATGTCAATGCCAATTTTTGTCTTCGCTTCCAAAATCGTAAATAGCTGATTATGACGTGTTTAGGTTTATTTAATTAAATTTTTCACAATTAACTTTAAACGATTGTGAAAATACAAAATATTAATCTGTTCGTATGCAATAATAATTACTAATTTTTTTAGCTTAAATCAACCCCCTCTGATTTCGCGCTACTGTATACCAGATGAAGAATTTTAGCCTGTTTTTCAGATGGAAATGAAATCTTTCCAGAGGCCATCTTGTCGAGCATATCAAGCTGCATCGAACTTAGGTTTTTTATTCCCTTGTAATTTCTATAGTAATCGTAAAGTTTGTTCCAGTCGTTAGCCATAACCTTTAAAACAAATACCTGAGCATCTATTCCTTTGTCAACGGCTTTGATATCTTTACTTTCCTTTACTTTGTAATTTTTCTCTTCTCTATCAATGAATAGTCGCGGATCAGGATCAGGAAAATCAATATCGATTTCCTGAACACTTGACCAGCACATTGAATTTTTAGTCCATTGGGTGATGTTTGCGTAGCCCGTAGCCGGATGAGTAATCTTCTGATAAACCTGTTCCGATATTAATTTAAGCATGTCAATCAAAGAACCCGGAATTTCCTGTGTTTCCCAGATCAAGTCAAAATTTAAAGATAAGCCGGACTCGAGTGTAAGGGCCGAGAGATAGGAAACAGTATAAGCGACTGTCTGCGCACGAAATCCGCCGTCATACCAGGGTGCATTGGAAACCATTTTTTCGACCGCTCTAAAGAGAATAACCCTGCATACAGCATCCCTGAAGTACGTTTCAGTTATAGCAAGATTGTCTTTTTCAAGCGTTTCAGTAATTTCATCAGCGAATTTCTTGAAACTTTCCTGAGCACCTTTGGACACTATATCAGGTCTTCTTCTCCACATCACCTCAGTTTTTGAGAGCAGTGTTTTATCTATAACCTGGGCTTTGGGATTTTCAATAAGGAACTTATTTTTTTCTGCCGGTTTAAGGTAGGCCTGGCTGTTTAGGTATTCGCCGCGTACCCGTTCATAAAACCAGTGGGTTCGTTTCTGCGAACCCCCTATCGCCGGTACGTAAATTCGGCCCGAATATTCTTTCATGTCCTTATGAAAAGGGCTGTTGGAAAAGAAATCAGAATTATTAATCTTGTTCTGTGTGTTGGCGTACTCAGCTACTTTAGAAATAAAATCGTCCTGATTTTCTACTTTTTTTACAACTGACAGTTTCATCTGAACTGCAACCTTGGATACGTCAAGATTCGAGGTCATTTTCGCTGCATATATTGCGCTGGTAGTCTGCCTGGAGATTCTGATGAAAGTGAACACTCCATTCCGGCGCAAGCTGACCACCCATTCCGGGAGAAACTGACCAGGGCATTCCGGGGGAAATTGACAACCCCAAACGCGTAGCAAATGCTGTAGAAG
>JAOQAL010000386.1 GCA_025963615.1 Chitinophagaceae bacterium
GTGGATAAATTGAATTATGCACTTCTCTGCGACTCCAAATACTCAATTGGAACTGATAAAAATCTTTTTATTACTTGTGGAGATCAACTAGTTTCCCCCCGCCTCCCGGTATATATCAATAATCGAAAAAAAGAAATTCACTACTTACAGATTCCAATGATGCTTAATACCGATTTTAAGTTTGTAAAATACAGTTTTAACAAATGTTCCGATTTCCTCTGATATTAAAACACTGAAATCAGGTAAATAGACTTATTTTTTGGGTGGAGGTGTAAACACAGGTTTTTGGGGCGGCGAAGAAGGCTGGTGGCTATGTTTGCCAGGCGAAGGATTTGGCGTCTGAGGTTGTGTCGGTCTAGAGGGTGGAGCTGATGGTACATAACCTTTATCTCCGCCGGTCCCTGGGTTGGTCGATTTAGCCATTATATATGTTTTTAATGATGAAAAATATTATTAAGCTTATACCTCCGATCATGGATCCTACCGTAAGCCAGTTGGTCCTGTTAATTTCTCGGAATCTGCCAGTCACTTTCGTATCATCATAATCCCTGCAGTCCTCTGTATTAATTTCAGCTATAGTTTTATTGAAGAGTGAAGCCGCTCTGATATGTGAAATACAATTAATAAGCAAAGTAATGCCAAGCAATATCCAACCGATTTCCAGAGACCATTTGTACTGGGCATGCGGGAGATCTTTGACAATATCTTTGATAAACCCAATTGACAAAGCCAGGCAGCCGGCTGTGATATATGAGAGCTGTTTTTCAAAAGCCTCATTGCTTTTGTGCAACAGTTCGATTAATTCTTCCTTGTATTTCAGTATGGAGGGATCCAATGTCTTTGGCAGTTATTTTTATTATTTTATGGGTGAAATTTAATTATCAGAAAATAGTTAAGCTTCAGTTGTGGTATCGCCAGACAACAATTTGTGGATTGTTTCTACAGACTCTTTCACAAGGAGGTTTCCGGCGTTGTAAACAATTTTTGTAAGGTTCTCGGGATTTTTGCCGGAGGGCTGGTGATAAGAAAAAATAAGATCCCTATTGACAAAGATCTTGGCGTCGTCTAAACCAGTGAGTTCGATGAATTGCATAAAATAAAGTTTTAAACAAATTAGTATTAATCTATGACACTATTCCAGATTTTAATAAAATTTGCTACACATTCTGCTACAATAGGAGGTCAACACTTCATAAAGTATTGCCATTGACGTGTATGTGTTTGAAATGAATAGTGAAGGAGGGATTATAACCCGGGAAACACTAGTATTTCCATTAACTTTACCGCGTTGAGTCAATCTCAATAATTTGCTACGGGCCGGGTTTTTACCTGGTCCTTTTTTATTAATAAAGGAGGTTTAATTGTATTGTCATTCCCCTTTTTTTATATTTCCGCCCTTTAAGGAAATGCTCCGATCATGATTATAAACTATATTTTTGGTCATTAAATTATTATTATGGGGTTATTTTCCATGGATCCGACAAAGCTCTCTAACAGCTCACTTTTAAGAACCGTGATCATTTCAACTGCAATAATTGTTGCACCCGGGTGGTATATTTTCCAGTTCGCGCCCGCTATTTTCTTCAAGACAGATCTGCCGAGGCTTTTTATTATTTGTTGCGCAATTGGGATTCCCCTCATTCTTCTGAATACTATTTTTGTACGTGCTGCTATATCAGCCCTGGGGCTTAGAGAGAAGGGGAAATATGAAGTAGATGATTTCACTGTGGCGGCTTTGGCAACTCTGTTAGTCTTGTACCTTCCATCATTTTTAAGTTGGAAATTTTTTGATAACAAAATTTCCCTTCATTCGGCGATTTCGATGTCTCGATACACTTTAGATGCCCTGATCGGGCTTGGGGTAATTTTTGTTCTGGTCATGAAACGGATTTTTAAGAGGGCGGATCTAAGAACACGTTCATAGAATGGAGCTGCAGCTACAGACCTTTGTTTCTTTTGCGTTTTATCGACCATGCTTTTCACCACTTCATTAAGGGTAAATCCTTGCAGCTTGGCTGAATGGAGTAGCATCAGGAAGCAGTCGGCATATTCTTCCAGGATCCTGCGCTTTTCTAATTATAGATGGAATAGTCATCTTTTTCCCGGTCCTGTAATTTTTTCTTTTGTTCCCTGTTCTGTTCATCGTGGAAAACAATATAGATGTCGAGTTCGCCAATACTTTTCAGGTTGGTTGGCACCAGGCAGTCTTTGGTTACAATGCTCTTTGGTGAAAGGTTCAACGAGGTTAATGTGGAGCCATTGGTGAGATGAATATTGCTTTTTGATACTGGGCTTACTCCATTATCAAAATGGATCGCTATTGCCCTCATTGTTTTTATTTCTGAAGAAGAATTGTAAATGTCAAGCATGAATTTCGCAGAATATGTCCTGTCGTCTAGCCTTATTCTACCACCGCTTACGTGTGTGATTATTTCTCCTCTTTTTTGTTTCAAATCAGCATAGCGTAAAACTATCCATCCCCCGGCCACAGTCCCAACTATGGTTGTAAGTACCGGTAAAAGAATAGTGCCAACAAAGTCAATAAGCAAGCAATTCAAAATCATCTGTTTTAGTTATTGTTTGCATTCAAGATACAAAAACCCCGGCATAGATATGACCAGGGTTGCTCTACTTCCAAAAAAAATATCGTTATGGGATAAGATTACCTTTTGGGATTCGCTGGCTTCTCTTTATCTATCCGCATCAATGTCACTTTAATGGTGGAATTTGCCGGATCATGTCCTTCAAAATATTTTTCCTCGCTGACTTTAACGCCATCAATGAAAAATCCCCCGTATGCGGCTTGCTTACCTGGAGGAAAAATTCGGATTACGCGTCTTGCCGGTAGCAGGTCCTTAATCTTCCTGATGCCTTGCTGCAGGCCTTTAAGGAATCCTATTTTTTCTTCTCTATTCACTTAATGCGGTTTTTTTGAGTCTATCAATAACATAGTCCAGCTGTGAATCTGTAAGCTTGCTGTAATCAATTTCAAATTCATGTCGGTCCCTCCATTTCTCTTTCTTTCTATTTTTCAGCCAGAATATGGCAGCAACAGTGTCAGGAGGGTAGTGCTTTATCAAATCAATTTTCCGGACCTTTCCCCGAATCACACGGATATCAATGTCCGGATGAGTGTACCCAGTAGCCCGTTGAAAGAGTTTTTCAGCAACAATAGCATCAGCATAATCTTTTCCTCTTTTTAAGGCCTGCAGAAACTCAACGTGCTTCTTTTTCCAGTCATTAATTGTCCGTTCGCCTACTTCAAAAAAAGACGCCAATTCAATGTCTGTAGCACCCAGCAGACAAAGCCTTTCAGCTTGCCTGGCATATTCTTTAATATATTTAGTGGGAGCGCCGCCGGCATTACCAATGGCATTTTTATTTCCCTTAGGCGCTCCTGCTGGTTTCTTTTTTCTTATCATGGCGGACAGTTGATGGATAGTCGAATAGGGTAAGGATTAAAAGGTCAATTGTAAAAATCAAAGCCTGGTACGTCTGCTACATGCGCCTGCAGTGCAGTATCGAATTCAGGGCTGATATCATTCTTTCCTGGATTAGTTTCTTTCCATTTTTCTGTGAACTTACTCAGGGTATTTGTTCCGGCAGCCAGCTGATCAGGGCCCGGGGTCCACTTTCTCTCGATGAAAAAATTCTTGATCACCTGGGCAGGTGGAAGGGGCGTCAGTGTCTTTTTGTCTGCGACAATAACTCCTTTTCTTTTTACGATCACTTTGTCATCTACCTCTTCAAATTGAAATTCCAATTTGGTAGCGATAAGAAGATCGATATCTGGAATATTAGTTGACCGTTTACCGGGAAACCAGGTAAAAAAAACGTCGTTAGGTATCATTTTTCAATTTGTTTGAGTAAATAATATTTGCCATG
>JAOQAL010000395.1 GCA_025963615.1 Chitinophagaceae bacterium
AGTACCTGTAAATGACTTTAACGGGTATGGCAGAATGCTATAACTTTATGCGATCAGCTTATTTGGCAAATGGAAGCTGCGATAAATAAAAGATAACAATCAATACCGGCACATGAAATTTCTACCCCTTTTTTTCTCTATTATTTTTTATAATAAAGGATTATCAAATCCTTTACCAATATGCTTTCCAGCCAATGATACACCCCTGATTGTATCCCACTGCCATGATTTTGCAATATCCGGGGGAGGAGAAAACCCGGAATGGAACAAAGCAAAATGGACCAGACTGAATAAAATAGATGCCGGCGGAAAAGAAAATACAACTCAATTTAAAATTTTATATTCCCCTGCAGGACTGTACGTACTATTCAACGGAGAGGATGAGAAAATCACCTCTTCATTTAAAAATGATTTTGAAAATCTGTTCGAGGCGGATGTTTTTGAAGTTTTTTTTCATCCCAGCCCTGCCGAACCAATCTACTTCGAATATGAAGTGAGTCCCCTGGATAAAGAGCTTGTTTTATTGATTCTCAATATGAATGGCAAATTTGGTAGCTGGATGCCCTGGCATTATGAAGATAAGAAGAAGGTGGTGAAAAAAGTCAGCATTACCGGAGGCAAAATGGAAGCCGGTGCCTCCATAAAATCCTGGAGCGCTGAATTGTTTTTTCCTTACCAGATCCTCACGCCTTTAACGAATGTCCCTCCCGCACCAGGTACAAAATGGAATGCTAATTTTTGCAGGTTGGATTATGATAGTGGCCACATGATAAAATGGTCCTGGTCGCCGATTGCTGTCTCTTTTCACGAGTTTAAGAAATACCTGCCCATTCAATTTGAATAACAATAGTTGATCTTCGTTTTGAGCGGGTTTTGACTTTTCCTTTAGGGCATTCTTTTTGTTTGCTGATTTTATTGCTTTATTTTCATCAGTAATTTTTCTTTATGGTCACTAAGAAAGTACTTAGTTATTTGTACCTGCCCAATCTGTTCGGTACGGAGCGCACCAAAGCGATACTGAATGTAAACCCAACGGTTATTCCACAGCGGGAAGAAGCCGCGGAGGTAAAAACATTTGTCTACGACTACACCCCGGAAACAATTACGGAACATGATTTAACCGGGGTGGAGAAATGCTTCCTTTTTAAAAATACGGACTCCATCAGCTGGATAAATATAGATGGCCTCCGGAAAGTAGACGTTGAATCGGTAGCAACCCAATTTGACATTCACCCCTTGTTGGTTGAAGATATCTTGAGTATCAACCAGCGGCCTAAAATGGACGAGGTAGAAGGTGTTCTTTTTTGCCTGCTCAATATGCTTTACTATGATGATAAACAACAGACCGTTGACCAGGAACAGATCAGCATTGTATTGGGTAAAAATTTTGTAATCAGTTTCCAGGAAGACGCGTCCCGCGATGTGTTTAATCCACTGCGACACCGCTTAAAAATGAGCAACAGCAAAATCCGCCAGCGATCCGCTGATTACTTATGTTATTCCATGCTCGATCTGATAGTAGATAATTACTACGTGGTCATGGAAAAATTAGGAGAACGTATTGAGTTGCTTGAAGAAGAAATTGTGCGAAGCAGTAATAAAAGGTCGCTTGCAAAAATTAATCAATTGCGAAAAGAGCTGATTGTACTCAAAAGAAATATTGCCCCCGTAAGGGACCTTATTGGCGGAATTATAAGAAGTGAAAGCGAACTGCTGGATGACCGGACAACAAAATATTTTAAAGACGTGCATGACCATATCATACAGGCCTATGACCTGAGTGAAAACTACCGGGATATGATGATCAGTATGCAGGATCTCTATATTAACAATGTAAATCTTAAAATGAATGAGGTCATGAAGGTAATGGCGATCGTTACCTGTTTGCTGGCGCCCGCGACCGTAATCGGGGGAATCTTCGGGATGAATTTTGATACGATTCCCTATTTACACAACCAATATGGGTTCTGGGCCGCTGTTACTGTTATGCTGATAATTCCCGTGTGGATGGTAATGGCATTTAAAAGAAGAGGCTGGTTTAAGGACTATTGATGAGCGGGGTTTCCAGGTTTAGCCGTTAAAACAATTTGATTTCAAGCCCCTTTTACAGTGGCAGCTTTATATACAGGTACCGTGCTGCAGGGCTCCCCATACATGATACTCTTAACCACCGGCCTTAATAATTTGGTTATTTCCGCATAGGCAAACTCTCCCACCGGCAATTCTCCACAGCCCTTTATGACAATTCTTTTGTCCGCAAACTCCTCTGTCTTTATCTGGGCAATGTTTTTTAGAAACAAGGTTCTATGCAATTCTTTTTCATCTCCAACAATTACATCTTTTACCACCGGTTGCAGATATGATACAACAAGCATATACGCCCACATGGGGACGATGGCATCTGCTGTGCAGGTAAGAGCAGTATATTTATCCCGGTACTTTTCCCAATCTGTATTTTTCAGGGCTTCCCGGAAATCTTTTTCTTTCAATATCAGGCCCATGAACAGGTAATCCTTCAAATCGAACACAATGACCTCTCCTTTAGGATAGTAGTTCTCCAGGTCAAGAGATATCAACCCGCTTTCTGCTACTTTATTAATAATTGTTTCACTCATATTAACCGTATATGAAAATAACATATTCAGGTCATCATTGTTTACGGAATAAGGACTAAAATAAAACCGCCCCTGGCGGTCACCGGGGGCGGTTTATAAATACTTGTTTACCGGTTTATGGTCAGAA
>JAOQAL010000415.1 GCA_025963615.1 Chitinophagaceae bacterium
AAGGATAAAATAAGATTACCCACTTCGATAATTATTATCCATCTTCATCTTTTGTAGGTCCATTTTCGCCAATTAAACCACTTATATCTCTTTTTTTATAACTTTTAGTGGCCTGTTTTTTAACAACCTGCCAAATCAACTCTACATCTGTATTTGTTATATCCGCAAGCTTTAATAGGTCATTGACGGTAAACTTTTCAGGGGCGTTAAACTTTGCAATGTATCCATTGCTACCAATCCCTAAAGCAGCTAATAAACCCGTAGAATACATATCTCCGACTTCAGACATCTTGCTAATCTTACCTGTTTCAAATCTTGATTGAATAGAAATCAAAGTATTTTTAAGTTTATCAGGATTTACACGTGGTTTTTTAGCCATAATTTAATTTAATAGCCAAAAGTCCTACAGAGGCATATTCATTGTATGAAATAACACCCTTTTGAAAGTTAATAACACTAAAATAGTGTAATTTAATTTTGGTTTAGTGTTTAATTCTAATATCTTTGTTAGAAGAAGTTAACATTTTGGTGCTATAAATATTGACATCAATGTTGATTTTAGCTTAAACAATGCTATTTAAGTATAGTGTTGAATATAATAGGCATTTGGATTTTGAATCTTGCTTTGAAAATGTAGGAAATTTTTGGAAGTGCAGGATGCAGGAGACAGGTGCCCATTCATTATCTTTGACGGTAGTGGTGGGCGCGCTCTTGTACGCACTTCGGCCTTCCTACAGGCTTCAAAGCGTACTTGGGTGTGTTCCATCATTATTGTAACATCCCATAATAGACTATCATAATTCAAATAATTACAAGTATTGGAATTATGAACAATTTCCCAAATTTCACTTACCATCTTAAAATTTGCGCTCCTGAATAACTTCATGGAAAAGTGGCAACCTTGATCAGTTAATAGTTAATCTTAGAATAAGGTTGCCGTTTTTTCTTTCCGTATTCATTACGGTGACTTTTATTTAAATAACTCATTAATTGAATTTACATGAAAAAAACGATACTCCTAAGTGTCCTGGCCGTGCTTTGTTTAAATTTTCCCAGCAAAGCGCAGAAAGGCATTCAAATTAAACGACTGCTTGTCGGCTCAAAAATACCAGATGTAACACTTAATAACGTACTCAAATATTCCTCAGCTTCTTTATCAACCTCCGATTTTAGAAACAAATTATTGATCATAGATTACATGAATACATCCTGCGGGAGTTGTATAGAGGCACTTCCGCGCTTTGAGGAGATAAAAAAGAAATATACCGACCAGGTTGAATTTCTCATTGTGACCAATGAAAGGGGCGTTCGTGTTAGCTCTTTTTTAAAAACAAATAGTATTTTAAAGAAAACATCCTTTCCGGTAGCATTTGCTGACACTTCGCTACTATCACTATTCCCTCACAGATATGTTTCACATGTCGCCTGGGTTAACCGGGGCGTTGTAAGTGCCATTACCGGATCGGAATATGTAACAGCGGAAAACATCAAGCTATTGCTTTCCGGTCAGGCACTATCATTACCCGTTAAAACTGATGTCAACTATAATTACAAGCTTCCTTTCATGGCCTATCACGGGCAAACCGGAGATCCTGGTGAACTTCCGAAACAATTGTATTACACCGGATTTCGCGAACATCTAAACGGCGTAGCTGCCTATCGAACTGAAAAAACCGATACCGTGGCACATTCCCGGCGCATCACATATATCAATTACAGTCCTGTCGACCTTTATTTAAGCCTTCTAAATGAAACGGAAAACTTTCCGAGTAGTCACGTTAAGCTGGAAATCAAACACCCCGAAAATATTTTTTATGGGCTGCGTACCGGATATCTGACCGAGTGGGACGAATTACATACGTTCTGTTATGAAGCCGTACTTCCGGATAAAATGTCTAAACCAGAAATTTCGTTCAAGATTCGCAGGGACGTAGACTTCTATACTCATCTACGCTCCGAACTGACTGAACGAACAATCTCATGTTACCAGTTGGTGCCAGAATCTTCCTCCGTTCCCGCCGCCGATATCAGACAGGATAGTACAGACAGCGAATTGATCGAATTTGCTACCGTTGGTGACCTGTTGAAGATTTTGAACGACAGGATGATCGGTGCGCCGCTATTCAGTGAACTACCTAATGAAATGAGGATAAAGGTCAGCATACCTGAAAACAAGCTGACCGATATCAATTATTTGAACACGGCATTGCATCAAATTCATTTCCGCCTTATGCTGATTGACAAATCATATAAAATACTGATCCTTAAAGACGAGCCTGCATTTAACACCCCTAAATCTTAAATTATGAAAAGATATATTACTTTAATTATCCTGCTGCTATCTATAGTCCACAGCCAGCAGGTTTTCGCGCAAAATGCGGATTTGAGGGGCAAAGTCGAGACAATTACCGGGCAACCTATTTCAGGTGCGACTATCTCGGTAAATTTGCAGGCGACCACCAGCGGCGCCGACGGGCGCTTTTATCTGAAAAATGTGTCAAAGGGTTCCCAATTATCTGTAACCTGCATCGGATACGTTCGAAAAACGCTGATAACGGAGCCGAACAATGACATCACCATTAAACTCGTGGCTACCAATGAACAACTGGATGAGGTGGTTATCCAGGCTTACGGCACCACGACTCAGCGGCTGAATACGGGTAACATATCCAGAGTTACCGCCAAGGAAATTGCCTCTCAGCCGATATCAAATCCGCTTGAAGCCCTTGCAGGCCGTGTTGCAGGTTTGACCATCAGCCAGACAAGCGGCGTACCCGGCGCTGCATTAAACATACAGATCAGGGGCCGCAGTTCGCTTGATCAAACGCTATCACAGAACAATCCCCTTTTTATCATTGACGGCATTTTCTTTGAGGCGGGTAACAATCCTTATAACCTCCTCCGTTCGTCTGCAAACAATCAGTTAGGCCAGGGTGGCCTGAGCCCTTTAAACAATATTAACCCCGCGGATATAGAAAGCATAGAAGTGCTGAAAGACGCGGATGCAACCGCCATTTATGGCAGCAAGGGCGCTAATGGTGTCATTCTGATCACTACAAAAAAAGGAAAGGCGGGAAAAACATCGGTTACCGCAAATGTGTATTCGGGGTTTAGTACCGTTGCGCGGTCTATAAAAATGCTCAGCACCAGTCAATATGTAGCGATGCGTAAAGAAGGTTTCAAAAATGACGGAATTACTCCAAGCAGAGATCCTTCAGATCCCGGATTCGCTCCCGACATCACGCTTTGGGACACAACAAGAAATACGGACTTTAAAAAATTGTTATTGGGCAATACGGCGCATGCTTCAGATGCACAGGTGTCGCTTAATGGCGGCAGTACCTTCACCCAGTTTAATATCAGCGGAGGCTACCACCGTGAGACTAACGTTTTTTCCAATGATTTTGCCGATCAGAAAGCTTCACTTCATTTCAGCCTTAATCATATTTCTGAGTCCAAGAAATTTACGCTTGTTTTTTCAGGAGGATATGTGGATGATCGCAACGATTTGATTTCGGCAGATCTAACCAAGTACATTAATCTTCCTCCCAATCTCCAATTAAGAGATGCCCAGGGCAACCTGACCTGGCAGGAAGCAGGGATCAATTTTGTCAATCTCAACAATATCGGGAACCCACTGGCAATCTTTAACCAACGTGTCAGCGCCGGTACAGAAAATCTATTCAGCAACTTAAGTTTGGGTTACAAAATATGGCGGCAACTTATCTTAAAGGTAGGTCTGAATTATAACGATTTCCGTTCTGATGAAAGTGCGTTATTCCCGTCGAGCAGTATCGATCCCTCGCTAAGCTCATTCACCCGTCCGTCATCTAATTTTGCTAATTCCGAGCGGCGCACCTGGATGGCTGAACCGCAGCTTACATACTCGGCCGATATTGGCAAAGGGGTGCTAAATGTACTTTTGGGCAGCACATTTGAAGAGAACCGTTATCGCAACAATATTTTGAATGCCACCAATTTTTCGAGTGATCTTTTGCTCAACAATCCAGCGGCCGCAGGCACCATAACGACCAGCATCGATCAGCAACTTTATCATTATGCGGCAGTGTTTGGAAGGCTAAATTACGACTGGCAGAACAAATACTTGATCAATGCTACTTTTCGCCGGGATGGGTCAAGCCGGTTCGGCCCCGGCAGGCAGTTTGCAAACTTCGGTGCTATTGGTGCAGCCTGGGTGTTTTCAGAAGAATCTGTTGTTACAGACGCACTTCCTTTTATCAGTTTTGGTAAATTACGCGGTAGTTATGGAGTGACAGGAAATGACCAGATCAATAACTATAGCTATTTAAATCTTTATCGAAACGCGACGGTAACTTACCAGGGACAGGCGACGCTTATTCCTACCAATCTCTATAATGCGGATTACGGATGGGAAATCAACCGTAAACTGGAGGCAGCGATAGAGTTGGGATTCTTAAAAGACCGGATCTTTTTAAGCGTTGCAGCGTACCGGCAGCGCAGCAGTAATCAACTGATCAACTATACTCTGCCAAGGCAAACCGGTTTTCAAAGTGTAATTCTTAATTTGCCGGCACTGGTACAAAACAGTGGTCTGGAGATCTTGCTCACCACTAAAAACATAACTGGTAAAAATTTCAAATGGTCGACGTCTGTTAACATCACATTGCCAAAAAACCGGCTGCTCGATTTCCCGAATCTCGGTCAGAGTACATACAGCGGCTTATATACAATAGGCCAGCCGTTGTCCGTAATAAGTGCTTTCCGCTACACGGGTGTTGATAGGCAAACAGGCTTATACACGTTCCAGGACGTTAATAAGGACGGGGTAATGGATGGGAATGACTATCAGCCCCTTGGTAATCTTGATCCAAAGTTTTACGGCGGAATATCAAACAGCATCATGTTTCATCAGTTCCAGCTCGATTTTCTTTTTGAGTTCAAGAAACAAAAGGGGTTAAATTACCTGGCTCAGGTAGCTAATAATCTCCCCGGAACCGCAGCCAACCTACCAGCATTAGTACTCGACCGATGGCAAAAACCAGGAGATAATGCTTCAATACAGCAATTCTCAGCCGGAAATAACTTTGATGCACTAATCGCACAAAATGTTAACCTGTTGCAATCGGACGCGTTATACAGCGATGCTTCCTACATCCGTCTGAAGAATGTCGCGCTTGGATACATTATTCCTGAAACGCTGACTAAAAAACTAAAACTCGGGTATAGTAAGATTTTTATCAACGCGCAAAATTTACTGACCATAACAGGTTATAAAGGACTGGACCCTGAAACGCAGAATTTTTATGTACTTCCACCGCTTAGAACCATTGCAGTGGGTATTCAATTAACCTTTTAAGATATGAAAAAAAATACAATACATACGAGAACGAAAATAGGTCTGTTTAGCATAATCCTAATGATTTGGGTCGCTGCCAGTTGTAAAAAGTTCGTAGAAATACCGCCTCCAAAGAGCCAAATCGAAAAAAGCACTTTGTTTGCGAACGATCAGGCTGCTATTTCGGCAGCGCTCGGCGTTTATGCGACGATGATCCAGTTGAAACTTAATATCGCTGACGGTGGCATCACGCTGTACCCCGCGCTCAGTTCAGATGAATTAGATTATAATTCTTTCGACACTGAACTTCTTTCGTACCAAACCAATTCTATTGCAGCGAATGATGGAACAGGGAATTATATCAGGCTTTGGACGCCTGCTTACAAAGCGATTTATAATGCCAACTCAGTGTTAGAGGGTTTGGCACAGTCAAAAGGCATGACCGATACACTGCGAAATCAGTTGAAGGGCGAAATGCTGGTTACGCGTGCTTTAAACTATTTTTGCTTAGTGAATTTGTTTGGTGATGTACCTCTGCTGTTGAGCACTGATTTTAATGCCAACCAAAAATCGGGCAGGATAACCGTAAATCAAATCTATGACCAGCTAATTACCGATCTCACCGAAGCAGAAAAGTTATTGCCTGTCACTTATCCATCAGTTGTACGCAGCAGACCGAACAAACTTGTGGCGGCAGCGTTGTTAGCCAAGGTTTACCTCTATAAAAAAAATTGGCAACTGGCTGTGGACCAATCCACACAAAGTATTTCCTCTGGTAAATACACGCTCGAAAGCGATCTGAACAAGGTGTTTTTAAATACTTCCAACGAAATTCTGTGGCAACTTATAAGCGACACGCGGAATTCTGCCGATGGGTCAACCTTTATTCCATCCAGCGCAAAAGCAATACCAGCATATACCTTAACTACGTTTCAGTTAAATGCATTTGAAGCGGGTGATCAGCGCAAAGTCAAATGGACGGGAAAAAACACTGTCAGCGGAAAGGATTATGTATATCCATTCAAATACAAAAGCCGGCTATCAACACCTGTGACAGAAAGCCAGATAGTTTTCAGGTTGGCTGAGCAATACCTTATCCGATCAGAAGCTTATGCACAACAGGGCAAATTACAAGAGTCGGCTGTCGATTTGAACTTGATCAGGAACCGGGCAGGTCTGACTTCTCTAACATTTACTGATCAGGCCAGCCTCCTCGCCGCCATTGCGGGCGAAAGGCAAACCGAATTGTTCTGTGAATGGGGGAATCGTTTTTTCGATCTGAAACGGACCGGGTCTGCGGACAGGGTATTAGGTATTGAAAAGAAAGTGAACTGGCAAACAACTGATGCTTTATATCCATTGCCTTTGAATGAAGTTAAACTAAACCAGGCTCTGACCCAAAATCCAGGTTATTAAAAAGACAAAGCACAGGTCATGTATTGACCTGTGCTTACCATACTGTTTAATTAATTTTTCTTCAATGCCGGTGTATCACCTGGCGCTGAAGATGGGAATGTGGTAATTTGATTTGTAAATCCCCGAACACAATCTAAATGTGTGCCGGAAACACAAGGCAGCATTGTCTCAGCATCATCAGGTGTAACCTGATCGCCGCTATATGCTTCAGACCCGGAAGGAATCTGGTTGGCAGCATTTACTTTATACCAATAGTAGACAGCTGTTTGATGTTTAACAGCGTGACGGGGGGCTGTAAACGCACTTGCTCCCAGGGCGATTACTACCGCAAGAAAACCAAATATTTGCTTTTTCATAATATTAATATGCTTTTTGAATCAAAAAGCATGAAAAACTTTAGTAAATAAAATAGATAATTTTGCCTACTCTGTTTTCGGGTTTTCGGCTCCTCCTGTGCTTTTCATTTGCGGCAATCTGTCGCTTGTGAAAACATTTCTGTTCTATTTCTCTTTGCCAACAAGCCCCCTTTCTCTGTTTGTAATGAATATGGCGAGGATACTTAACAGCAAGAAAAAGAGGTTGAATATTAGGTGCAATTTCCAACCCAGGTATTTGATGACTCCTCCGCACGAACAGGGTACCCGGCCAAAGTAATTTAGGACTACCAATATGATATAGCCTGTAAATAATATCATGAGTATAAGTGATAGGTAAAAACCGTATGGCTTGGTTTTCTCAAATAGTAAAAGTAGTCCTGTTAAAATTTCAATTTCTGGAAGCGTCCAAATTAGAAGTTTAGCTACGGCACGTGGCAATGTTTGATTATACATCTGCCCTTTGAATTGATTAAAGTCTATAAGCTTACTTACCGCTGTATAAATAAATAACAGGATGAGTAAAAATGAAATAATATCAAGTGCCGTTTTACTTTTCATGTGTTTGATAGCTGCGTTGTAAAATTAGGCAGGTGGCTTGGTTCGAGCCTGTGATCCAAATCGCTATTTACAAGCTGATTTCTTGCAGTTTTAAATGAAAATTTCATTGGTAGGTGTGACGCAAATCACAATTGAAAATCGTTTTAAGGTGTTTTTTAGTTGCGGCTGATGTAACGGGTGAGGGTTTCCCTGGTTAGGTGGAGGTACGAAGCTATTATCCTGGCAGGCACTTTTTTAAAAAGGTTGGGACTTTTTGTGCGAAGTGTGATATACCTTTCTTCCGGTGGAAGGGCAATCAGTTTTTGAATTTCATATTCTTCCTGCTGATAGCGCAGCAGCATGTTTTTAATCAGGCCTGTTGTTTCGGGATATTTGATATCCAGTTCGCGTAGTGACGCATAGCTTAAGGTAATTAAGGTAGATGCATCGATGATTTCTGTATAGAAATAAGATGGCACTGCATAATACCCTTGGTAAGAAAACAAGATATCATTGGCCTCCCAAAACCTGACTGTATGTTCATTGCCATGATGATCATAGTAATAGTTTCTGATTAACCCTTTTTCTATGAAATAGATACGGTTTTCCTGTTGCCCGGCTGCATGAATGATCTGGTGGGTTTTATAATATTCTTCCTTCAACCTCCCTTCCAGTTCGGTAATTAACTCAGGCGACAGATCGCCATGTTCAGTAATGAATTTTATTAATTTTTCTGTATTCATATTACAGAGTTTTAATGGTTCAAGTTCTCATCAATTATATCATTAGCACGATAAATGGGCTTTTGAAAGAAAGGTTGCAAAGGTAAAAGTCCAAAACCTTAAAAACCGGGACATCGAAATATATTTCTTAATAGTTAACTGAATGGTAAAAAAAAGTATCATGTCCCAGTTTTTAAATTTTGTGCGACTTATTTTTAGCTCTACATCTATATTTTATAAGTATGAAGAGCATTGATTTTGCAAAAGCGAGCTTTAAGGATTTCGAGAATATACCGGGCCAGGACATTTATACTACAGCAAAGGAGTTTGTAGAATATCTCAATTTTCTAAAGGAAAATGGGCATCTCAACTACCGGATAGAATCACTCTCACCTGTTGGGCCCGAAATGAATTTGATATTACCAGGTGATACGCACCCCACATGGTGTGTGTGTTTGGTATCTAATGATTACCTCGGATTTAGCCAGCATCCATTAGTAAAAGCAGCTGTGATCAAAGGAGTGGAACAATTTGGAACCGGCTCCGGGGCCTCGCCCGCAATTGGCGGGCATTTCGTTTATCATCAGCGGCTCGAAAAGAAAATTGCAGCATTCTATAAACGAACTGATGCCATTTTATATACCACGGGTTATACGGCCAACAGTGCAACATTGCAATGCCTGATGCACAAGGATGACCGCGATAAAGACCCGAATAAAAATGATCTGGCTATCCTTGATATGAATGTACACGCCAGTGTTTTTGAAGGAGTGCTGACAACAACGGTGAAAACCTTTCTTCATAACGATCTGGTCATGCTGGAACATGTGCTCAAACATGCGCAGGATAACTATCGTACTAAAATGGTCATTATCGATGGCGTTTATAGCCAAGATGGTGATGTTGCACCCATTGATGAAATAGCAGAAATAACCCATCGTTACGGCGCTTACCTGGTCGTTGATGATGCCCATGGCATCGGTGTAGTTGGTAATACCGGTCGCGGGGTAATTGAATTATACAATTCCTTTGATAAGGTCGATATCATCACCGGCACATTTAGCAAGGCGCTGGGTAATATCGGTGGCTACGTTATTGCCAGCCCAGAAATCATAATGTATTTAAAATATCAATCGAAGCAGCACTTGTTCTCAACAACGGCAACTCCCGCCGTTATGGGTATCCTAAAAGCTATTGAGCTGATCGATGAAGAGCCGGAATGGAAAGATCGCCTTTGGGGAAATATTGAATACCTCAAAAATGGCCTGATCCATTTAGGATTTGATGTTGGGTCAACTTCTTCAGCAGTAATACCGGTCAAGGTAGGCGATATCATGAAAACACTGGAAGCCGGGAGGCTATTGCTGAAGTTAGGTGTTTATACAAATCCTATCATGTATCCTGCTGTTTCCAAGAAAAATGCCAGGATAAGGATGAATGTAATGGCAACCCATACTAAAGCACATCTTGACAAAGTGCTGTATGCTTTTTCAGAAGTTGATAAGCAATTATTTATTTCCAATAAATTTCCTGGAGGCCTATAAAATCAATACATCTTTTCTTAAATGTAATTTATGTTTACTAACCTACTCACCAGAAACAAATTTGAGTATCATTAACCATGCAATAAGTAATAAATGTAACTAAACAACTTACAAAGTATTAAATTATTTTCAAGCTACTGCTTTATGTCAGCAACCCCAATTATTTATTGCAAATGAAAAATCTATCTGAAGTTAATTATGAATTTTTTATCCGAACAGATTCAGCTTTTTGTAACGGATTCATTAAATCCACAAAAATTCGCTGGACATCATTTTTCAAATATAGAGTTTGAGAATTGGCAAGACTTTTTGAAAAAAGAGATAGCCGCATTACGATATAACCTTAGTTTATTACCTGATCCGAAAAACAGGAAAAATAAAGCGGAAATCGTAACCTATATTAATCAAATTGTTGATTTAAGTAATACCATTTACGGTTATCTTACCAAGCTCTATCCGGTTTGGAAAAGCCATCCCCAGGCCGATCAGATCAGATTAAATTACCACTATTCCTTAAATTCTTTTGAAGAACTGATAAACAAGCTTGCCGCGTCGTTTATCAGGATAAGGGGATTAGTGAGAATAACCAATTATAGCCTCCCGCAGGCAATAATGGGACTTAAACAAAAGCTCAAATTATTGACTGCGCACCTATATCTCAGTAATATCGATGAAAGATTACAAGAAATTCTCCTGACCGGTTTTACACAGCTTATGAACCAGAAAAATATTAGGCCGGTTGACCAGGATTATCTTACTCATTTATCCTTACTCATTTTGAATGAAAAAGAGTTGGATACCCGGCCCCTGATGGATCTGTTAATTGCCAATGATTTCAATTTGCCCGAATTTTTCCATTATTGTATTAACTACTGGCGTAAACGCATGTCGGAAATCCCTGGCCTGCATGAGCAACTGGAAATGCTCATCACGGAAAAGGATCTTTTATTCAATACTCATATTAAAAAGGGTTTAAGAATGCCGGATGGGTCATCCGAGCTTTATAAAGACCTCGATCAATTTCTTTCCGAAAAGTATGCCTACGTAAAAAGCCTGCTCCGTGTCCGGAGAGAAGCCATCATGGATAAGGAAAAGGCAAAAGCCGGTATCCGGTTTTTAATGAATTTGCCGGTACCCCAATTTGGCTTATTTATCAGGATGCAGATTGAAAAGGGTTTATTACCAAAAGAGAATGTCGGTGATCTGTTCAGCTTTTTTGCACTCCATTTTTATACGCCCAATACCGTCTTTATGTCTGCGGACAGTTTGCAAAAGAAATCCACCGATGTAGAATTTTCGACTGCTCAAAAAATGAAGGGGCAACTCATAGGCATGCTGAATTGGTTGAATTCTAATTTTAACTTATCGAATTACAATTAAGCTGATCAGGATAGTTGGTTTTCCTGAAATTGCCGAAGCAGACCCTGTTCCTGAAGCAGATCAAGCATATCCGCGTACCACAGGAAAGTAAACTCTTTATGCTTTTTGAGTTTAGCGAGATTTACATGCATCACATCCCCAAGATTATGTAACCCCAGCCGTTCTGCCTGCTGGATAAATTGATTCCCCACGCCAAGCGTTGAAAAGGAACAATTAAGCTTACTTACATCTACCATTATTGGAAACTAATTTACAATTTGAATATATCAAAATTGATTATTAAGATACAAACCTAAAAACAAAAAACTGGATATGAAATATACTTCATACTAAACGACGTAATTGTATCGCACATTCGTTGCGTGAAGAACGTCCGTAACCAAACCCTTATTAATGCACTTGGCCAAAGGGTCAGAATCCTTAGAATTGAAAAAAAGCTATCTATGGAAAGACTTGCCGAATTATCAGAAATAGATTACCGCCAGGTATCCTATGTAGAACTGGGCCAAACCGATGCCTCCATCAGTACTTTATCAGCATTATGTAAAGGCCTCGAAATATCTTTGGCCGAATTAATGAACTCCGACGAATTGAAGTAATGTCCTATTTATCAACCAATTAAATAACTTCTCTCCTTTAAAATTTCCTGCCTGCCGGAGGGGGGGTGAAAACTTTGTTTCACCCCCTTTCACTGGTTGCGCATCTCCATATCCGCTTGCTTTGTCCCTATGATTATCACGATGATAATCGGTCAATCAGCCTGGCTGATGATAAAAACGAGCGTTATTTGACATTAGGGGATAAAGCATTATCCGGCGAAGAGCTGGAAATTTCGCGAAGGTGAGCGTAAAGCCGCAAAACTGAAAGCGCGAAGGCAGGTGAATAGCCCGGATCGTAGGATCTGACGTGAGTAATCCCGAATAATATATACCGGCAGAAGCGAATTATCGGGCTCGATACCCGCTGCCGGTACACAAAGCTTCTCCAAAGCTTAGGCACCTTTCTTCCACGAACAGGTGCTTTTTTTATTTTTTGCCGGTAACCGGCTATCTGTTTAACTCAAATTTATTTTTATGTCAAAGTTATTAACCGCCAGGGAGCTGAAGGAACAAGCGTCTTTGGTAGACCTGTTAAGCCGTTTGGGATATCAGCCTGTCCCTAAAAGAGGCCGTGAAAAGATGTACATCAGCATGCTTCGGGATAATGATAGCAATCCCTCCTTTAGTGTGAATGATGGCCTCGGCGTTTGGTTCGACCATGGTGCCGGAAAAGGTGGGAACATTATTGATTTTGGGTTAGCTTATTGGAAGCACCTGGGATTTAACGAGGTCGTAAAAAAGATCCAGGACGTTTGCGCTATTGAAGCAGCGGTACCCAAAGTGTTGCGCCCACGAAAGCCCGTAAAGGTCACCCATGTAGTTGAAAAGGTCCGGCCATTGGGTGCACATCCCGCTATTACCGATTATCTTAAAAGTCGCGGGGTATTTGATGTTGCCAAATTTTATCTCAGCGAGGTCTATTACTTTGTAGAGGATGAAAATGATATCCGTAAGCATTACTTCGCCGCAGGCTGGCCCAATGAAAACAACTCCTGGGAAGTTCGTAACCGGTATTTTAAAGGTTGCATGGGGCACAAAGGCATTACCATTATTCCGGGGCACCCCAAAAAAGCGGCCCTGTTCGAAGGCTTTCTTGACTTTTTAAGCTGGCGTTATGAAAACCCCGAAGCAGACCACAGCATCATTGTCTTAAACACGCTGAACTTATTACACCAGGGGATTAACAAAGCTAAGGCCTACTCTTCACTGGACATTTTCTTTGACCGTGATAAGGCTGGAAAAACAGCCAGCAGGGATTTTATAAAAGCTTTACCTTATGCGACCGACCGGTCATCAGTCTACGAAGGCTTTAATGATTACAATGATAAGTTAAAGGCGCAGCTGAAAGCTGCCCCGACCGAGCAAGGAACGCCTACTAATTTCTTTGCAAATGTTAAGGTCCCTTTTGCAAGGTAGGGTTTATGTCATTAACGCTTGAACCCTATTTAAATACCGTAATTGAGGGTGATTGCCTGGATATTATGGGAGAATTTCCGGATAGCTCAATCGATCTGATTTTATGTGATCTGCCTTATGGCACCACATCGAACCCCTGGGATGTCCCTATTGATTTCCCCCTATTATGGCAGCAGTATAAACGGATCATCAAACCCAATGGTGTTATCGCACTTACCGCCGCAGGGTTTTTTACAGGCACGGTAATACTAAGCAATCCCGAGTGGTTTAAATATAAGATCGTCTGGATAAAGTCCAAATCAACTAATTTTCTGAATGCCAAAAAACAACCGCTTAGAAGGCATGAGGATATCTGTATCTTTTATAATAAGCAACCGCCCTACCACCCGCAAATGATACCCGGCAAGGCCTACAACAAGGGCTGGCGTCGGGAACAGTCCACCGGATGTTATGGCAAGTATAATCCTTCTCATGCCATCAGCGATGGTAATCGTTACCCGTTTGATGTTTTGTTTTTTGACGGGGAAGAACCCGACGATTGGTTTTATTGTAAAACATGTGAGCATGAGGAAACGAGGCCTTATCACCCAACTCAAAAGCCGGTTGACCTTGGCCGCTACCTCATCCGCACGTTTACCAAGCCCGGAGCCGTGGTGTTAGACAATGCCTGCGGCTGTGGTTCTTTTCTGATTTCAGCCATTCGCGAAGCACGAAATTTTATCGGCATTGAGAAAAATAACGGTGCCTATCACCAAAAGGTTAAACCCATAGATTTCGTAAAAATAGCCAGGTCGCGGATAGCGGCAGAGCCGCCACCCAACTTCTTATTTAATGGTTGAAACCCCAAATTGATAATCAGGATTTCCGTTGCTTTTGCAACGGCAAGATGTCTTTTTGTTTCACAAAAAGTCTCTTGCCCTCCCGGGGGGAATTGAAAAATTTCGCAACTCATTTTTTTCATGGAGGACTTTAAGAAACTAAATGGAAGGCCAAAATTAAAGGAGGGCAAGCGGACTAAATTTATAAATGTCAGGTTCACCGAGTATGAATTTAAGGATGTTGGTGAATTAGAAAAACAATTAGCTATTACCAAAGCCGATCTGATCAGGATGCGGATTTTATCCGATGCAAAGAAAACAGTTATTAACTCCAA
>JAOQAL010000490.1 GCA_025963615.1 Chitinophagaceae bacterium
CGATGAATCAAAAACATGATTATTATGTCGCTGACTTTTCAGATCCAACGCAGGTAAAAGCGGTTATTGACTCAATCATACAAAGAACGGCAGTACATATTCTTATCAATAATACCGGAGGCCCCGCTGCCGGTCAGATAGCGGAAGCGACCACAGCCTCTTTTTTACAGGCTTTTCAGCAGCATCTCATCAACAATCAACTTCTTGTGCAGGCAATACTTCCTTCAATGAAAAACGAAGGATACGGAAGGATCGTTAATATTATTTCCACTTCGGTAAGAATCCCGATCGATAATTTGGGTGTATCCAATACGATCCGTGCAGCAGTTGCATCCTGGGCGAAAACGTTATCCAATGAATTGGGCCAATTCAATATTACGGTTAATAGTGTGTTGCCGGGTTTTACCAAAACACAACGGTTGGAGAGTTTGCTTGAAACGAATGCCGCTAAGTCCGGCATTGACAAATCAGTGCTGGCAAAAAAAATGGAAGACGCCATACCGTTGAAGCGATTTGGTGAATCATCAGAGATTGCGGCAGTCGTGGCCTTTCTTGCGTCGCCCGCTGCTTCTTATGTAAATGGTGTAACTATACCGGTGGATGGTGGTAAGACCGGAACGATATAGATCAGGATGGATTGTACCGGATGAAGGTTTTCAGCCATTAAAAGAATATTCATGCAATTTGAGAATTCTTTATTATTTGCGAAGCAACTTGATGCGTCAGATCCCTTGAAAAAATTCCGGGATGAGTTTATTATTCCCGCTGTTGATGGCAAGGAACAGATTTATTTTCTTGGCAACTCTTTAGGACTACAACCAAAAACTGCGGAACCCGCCATCAAAGAGATTTTGCAGCAATGGGCCGGTTACGGAGTGGAAGGTTTTTTCAAAGGCACGGATCCCTGGTTAAAATATCATGACCAGTTAGTAAAACCATTGTCGGCGATCGTAGGTGCCTTGCCACAGGAAGTGGTTGTCATGAACCAACTGAGTGTAAACCTGCACCTGATGCTGGTCAGTTTTTACCAGCCATCCGGCAAGCGCAATAAAATAATCTGCGAAGCAAAAGCTTTTCCAAGTGATCAGAATGTCTTGGAAACCCAGGTGAAAACTCATGGCCTGGATCCCGACAAAGTGATCATTGAAGTTTCGCCACGACAAGGTGAGCATACGATAAGAAAAGAAGATATCCTGCAGGCGATTGAATTGAATAAGGATGAAACAGCCCTGGTATTGTTCAGCGGCATTAATTATTACACCGGTCAGTTGTTTGATATGGCTGGCATAACAAAAGAAGCACAAAAGGCAGGAGCCAGGGTTGGGTTTGATCTTGCGCATGCTGCCGGTAATGTTTCTTTGTGCCTGCATGACTGGAATGTTGATTTTGCCTGCTGGTGTACGTATAAATATCTCAATTCAGGTCCCGGTGCTGTCGGTGGTGTATTTATTCATGAGCGTCATCATGCAGATACTACGATACCTCGTTTTGCTGGATGGTGGGGCTATGATGCTGCTACCCGTTTTAAGATGGAAAAAGGATTTAAGCCTGATGCGGGGGCGCAAGGCTGGCAGTTAAGTACTCCATCTTTCCTATTATATGCGACGCATAAAGCGGCATTGGGCATAGCTGAGCGGGCAGGTTGGGACAGGATACAACAAAAGAGCAGACTGTTGAATGATTATTTGTGGTTCAGGTTGCAGGAGGTGAATGACCGTATGAAAGAAAGAAGCATTGAATTTATTACCCCGCAAAATGCAGATGAGAGAGGTTGCCAGGTTTCCATGCTGATGCTCAGGAGAGGACGTGAACTATTTAATGCACTGGCCGATGCCGGCATTATGGTTGACTGGAGAGAGCCGGATGTAATACGTTTGGCTCCGGTACCGTTGTATAACGGGTTTGAGGAAGTGTGGCGATTCAGTGATACGCTTGGAAGGATAATAGAACGGGTAAAAAATGAGAAATGAGAAATTAGAAATAAGGAATGAGAAAGTGGATGTAAGCCCTTGACTTTTTCATTTCTAATTCCTCATTCCTTATTTCTCATTCCTCTCTCTTCTCTATCTTCGCAATCATGACAAGGCAGCAACTGGTAGAACAAATCAAGAACAAAAGATCTTATCTCTGCGTTGGATTAGATACCGATATTACAAAAATTCCTAAGCATCTTTTAACAGAAGCTGATCCTGTATTTGCATTCAATAAAGCCATCATTGATGCTACGAAAGATCTTTGTGTAAGTTATAAAATCAATACCGCTTTTTATGAAGCGCTCGGCGTAAAAGGCTGGGAGGCTTTGGAAAAAACAGTGAATTATATTCCCGGGGAACATTTTAAAATAGCAGACGCCAAACGGGGCGATATTGGCAACACGTCTTCCCAATATGCCAAAGCTTTTTTTGAAACGCTGAAATTTGACTCCATTACGGTAGCTCCTTATATGGGAGAAGATAGTGTAAAGCCTTTTTTAGAATACAAAGGTAAGTGGGCTATCGTGCTAGGGCTTACTTCCAACAAAGGAGCCAAGGACTTTGAATTAAAAAAAACAGGAAACGAATTTCTCTACGAAAAAGTTTTGAAAACTGTTGCTGAATGGGGTACGCCTGAAAATCTCATGTTCGTCATTGGAGCTACCCAGGCCAATGAGTTTACCAACATCCGTAAATTAACTCCGCATCATTTTTACCTGGTTCCCGGAATAGGTGCCCAGGGTGGCAGCCTGAAAGAAATTTCAGAAAAGGCGATGATTAAAGATCTGGCAGCCGCTACGCAGTGCGGTATCCTG
>JAOQAL010000496.1 GCA_025963615.1 Chitinophagaceae bacterium
CTTCCTCTGTCAAATTTCCTTTACCATTCCAGGAAGAATAGTTTTTAAAATCCCCGCTCAGCATGACAATCTTCTTCAAAGCGGTTTTAGTGTATTCTTTACCTAGCTCTCCGTCAAACCAGATAAAATCCGGATAAGACTCAAAAGATGTCATATCAGGCTTCCTCCCGGTGATCACAAATTTTATTCCGGGGGAAGAAATTAATGCCGGATAAGCCTTTAACACGGTAATTAATTTCTGGAGCGTTGTGATGGGCTCCGTCTTTATGTCAATCAACAGTTGTAATTCCCTTGCCGGATCCTTATAAGGATAGCCATTATTCATTTTCACCTTTAGAAGCAGCGGGGTAAGATATAAATTTTCCAGGGTGCGCCGGTATACTAAATCATCTGTCGTGTGGCCCACCAGAAGTGAATCATGATTTAAAAAAATATCCGCTTCCAGGGATCCAAATCCCCCGGTATACGCGGCGTGAAAAGGATCGGCATTTTGATAATCGTTATGAGAATGTGCATTGGAAGGAGTATAACTGGCAGGCTGGGCTTGAAGGGAAAAGCAGCATATAACCAATACAATGTTTAATAACAAAAATTTTCTCATGATGATCTTTTTATTCTTTATCAGGCACTGAAAGACATTTTACAAATGTATAATCAAACAGTAATTAAAACTCAGGTTTTTACCGGTTCCGTAAGGGCACAGCGGAATGACCGGTTGTATTTTTTTATTTCCTGCCCCAAAAAAATAATGCTAAAAAAACATTCCTGATCAGGTCATAAGAAAGTATTTTTGCAACCTTCTGCTATCATACCTTTAGAAGTAATGAACGACAAACTGAAGCGGCTATCAAAAGACCTGGAAGGAGAATTTTATGATGACAAAGTCATCCGGACACTGTATGCTACGGATGCTTCCGCGTATCGCGAAATGCCACTTGCCGTGGCGATCCCAAAATCAGTAGCTGATATAAAAAAACTGATTGCATTTGCAAACGCCGAAAAAACTTCTTTAATTCCACGCACAGCAGGAACTTCATTGGCCGGGCAGGTGGTGGGCAATGGAATTATTGTAGATGTATCAAAGAACTTCACGCAGATACTGGAACTGAATAAAGACGAAAAATGGGTTCGTGTACAGCCCGGCGTTATCCGTGACGAACTGAATATGTTCCTGAAGCCGCATGGTTTTTTATTTGGTCCGGAAACCTCAACCGCCAACCGGGCCATGATCGGTGGTATGGTTGGAAACAATTCCTGTGGATCCAATTCCATCGTGTACAGAAGCGTGAGGGAACATTTACGGGAAGTAAAAGTATTACTCAGTGATGGAACAGAAGCTGAATTCAAATCTATAAGCCTTGAAGATTTTCATCAAAAATGTGACGGGGATGGTCTTGAAGCAACTATTTATAAAACGGTCCGGGGTTTATTGAGTAACTATGATAACCAGCAGGAAATAAGAAAAGAGTTTCCAAAGAAAACGGTCGAACGAAGAAATACCGGTTATGCTATTGATGTGTTGCTGGAATCAGCACCCTTTACTGCCGGGGAACCCGATTTTAATTTTTGTAAACTCATCGCTGGATCAGAAGGAACCCTTGCTTTTATTACCGAGATAAAGCTAAACATCGTTTCGCTGCCGCCAAAAGAATCCGGCTTGCTCTGTATCCATTTTAATAGTATCGATGAATCACTGCGGGCGAACCTGATTGCATTAAAACATCATCCTTCCGCCAGTGAATTGATTGATCATTATATACTGGAATGCACAAAAGACAATATCGAACAAAGTAAAAACCGTTTTTTTGTACAAGGGGACCCGGGCGCCATACTGGTGATCGAATTTCTAAAACATAGCCGCGAAGAAATTATTGAAATTGCCCGCCAGGTAGAAGTTGATATGCGGGCAGCCGGTTTAGGATATTATTTTCCTCTGCTGTTCGGAGAAGATACCAAAAAGATATGGACTTTGCGGAAAGCAGGTTTGGGATTGCTTGGCAATTTGCCGGGCGATGCTAAAGCCGTTCCAGTCATCGAAGATACGGCTGTTGACGTAAATGATCTGCCCGCCTATATCCGGGACTTTAATGAGATACTAAAGAAATATAATCTCCATTCGGTTCACTATGCGCACGCCGGTAGCGGCGAAATACACCTGCGTCCCATCATCAATTTAAAAACCACGGAAGGCAATCAATTGTTCCGTACGATCGCGGAAGAAATCGCGACATTGGTTAAAAAATACCAGGGCTCTTTAAGTGGCGAACATGGAGACGGCCGGTTGCGGGGAGAATTTATAAAGGAAATGGTAGGCGAAAAAAATTACCGCCTGTTGAAAGAAATTAAGAAAGTATGGGATCCGCAAAATATTTTTAATCCTAATAAAATTGTAGACACGCCTTCCATGAACAGTATGCTGCGGTATACGCCGGGTCAGCAAACACCTGCATTCAAAACAGTTTTCCGTTATCATAATCAGGATGTACTTCAGCATGCGGAGCAATGCAATGGCTCCGGTGATTGCCGAAAAACCCATTTATCAGGTGGCACCATGTGCCCTTCGTATATGGCTACCCGTAATGAAAAAGATACTACGAGGGCCCGGGCTAATATTTTACGGGAGTTCCTGACCCACTCCGATCAACTCAACCGTTTTGATCATAAAGAAATCTATGATGTAATGGATTTATGCCTGAGTTGCAAAGGCTGTAAATCAGAATGCCCCTCCAATGTGGATGTAGCCAAACTGAAAGCAGAATTTTTACAACACTATTATGACGCCAACGGGATTCCCTGGCGGTCAAGGCTGATTGCCAATTTCAGCAGGTCAGCCCGGCTGGGCGCCTTATTTCCGGGCTTCTATAATTTTATGATGACGGATAAAAAAATTAGTTCCGGCATAAAAAAAATAGCCGGCTTTGCCGCCAACCGCTCCATGCCGACACTATATACTACCACCCTGCAGAAATGGTTTAGGACACATCAGGAAGCAAAGAGAAATGAAAAGGCCGCCAACCCCGCTCTTCGGGGAAGCGGAGAGAAGGTATATTTATTCTGTGATGAGTTTACTAATTATAATGATACAGCCATTGGTATCAAGGCTATTTTGTTACTGGAGAAATTGGGCTATGAAATAACTATTCCCAGGCACGAAGAAAGTGGAAGGTCATGGCTATCAAAAGGGCTGGTCCGTAAAGGAAAAGAAATTGCCAATAAAAATATTGAGCTCCTCGCGCCCTTAGTAAGCGAAGAGGCCCCGTTAATAGGCATAGAACCCTCTGCTATACTGACTTTCAGAGATGAATACATTGACCTCGCCGGGGATTCCAATTTTGAAAAAGCAAAACAGCTGGCAAAAAATGTTTTCCTGCTTGATGAATTCATTGCCCGGGAAATTGACAAAGGAAAGATCAGCAAGGAATTATTTACAAAAGAAAAAAGAAGCATACAACTTCATGGCCATTGCCAGCAAAAGGCCTTGTCATCCATTGCGTCTTCGGTAACAATGCTGGCATTCCCTGAAAATTATACCGTACAAACCATCCCATCCGGCTGTTGCGGTATGGCAGGTTCATTTGGTTATGAAAAAGAGCACTATGATTTGTCGATGCAAATCGGTGAAATGGTTTTATTTCCCACCATCAGAAAACAGGATCCGGATACAATCATTGCGGCTCCCGGCACCAGTTGTCGCCACCAGGTTAAAGATGGTACCGGAAGAAAAGCCTGGCACCCGGTGGAAGTATTATATGAAGCATTACTAAATAAATAGGCTTTGATACGATCACCTATTTGTAAGCAGCAGCGTCAATATTGCCACGAATAGTACCCCGCATCCTTTTCCAGAAACTATCGCGCTTTTTAATAGAAATAAAATCAGGATTGAAAGCTTTTTGATAATCTATCACTGGATCAATCATCTCCGGTTCAATCATCTTTAACGTGTCCGTTACGAAAGGTATCAGCGCAATATCAGGACTCACCCTTCTCCGGGCATAACCCCGAACCGTTCTTGTTTGAAACGGATCAGACGCTACCGCAATTTTTTTAAACCCGAGCTTTTTTGCATACTGGTACGAATAATAAATGTTCTCTGTCGTGTGCTCCGCTTTTAACTCGGTATAAATGTTTTCTTTTGGTATACCCAGGCTTAGGGCATAAAAAGCCATAACCTGCCCCTCGTAATAAGGAGAATAAACAGAAGATCCTGAATAAATAATATTTTTGGCAATGCCCTTTTCAAATAGATATTTTGACCAATAGACTCTGCCTTTCATCACGCGGTTCCATTTACCATCTTTAAGCGGGTTGCCCGGAACAATAATTACATCATAAGGCGCGGCAGCGATAGCTTTCTCCAGGAGTTTCTTGCTGGCTTTGCCTGAAAACGAACAGGCGGAGACAATAAGAGCCGCCGGCAAAAAAAGTAATCCCATTTTTTTTATATGCATGATATCCAATATAAATAAAAGTATTAAAATATCACCTTAGTTTTTTCTTTGCCGATGATTTTTTATTTTACCACGCAGACCTATTAAACTCCGGCGGAAAGTTATCCCTGTTTCCTGAGCCCAATTTTATTTAATAATGAAAGACAAACCGTTGCGTGATGTGACACATTTCTCTAAAATGATAACCGAAAAATCATTCAGGCAGCGGCTATTCCTAGTTAATTATGTTTACTTTCGCTAAATTATTTATTTAGTATTTGTAAACTTTTTAAGATGGCCGTTATTTCAACACAAGCTTTTTCAGTTAATAATAAGACGTATAAACCGCAGGCAAAACCCATCGTAGTGATCTGTCTGGATGGATCCGCAGATGAATATCTTGATACCACGTTGTTGCATGACCGCATGCCCAACCTGAAAAAAATGGTATTAAATGGTTACCGGGGCATGGTTCGCGGCGCATTGCCTTCCTTTACCAATGTTAATAATTCTTCTATTGTCACCGGCGTTTCACCGGCTGTGCATGGAATATCCGGCAACTTTTTTTATGATGTGGCCAAAGATCAGGAAGTAATGATGAACTCCGCAGAATACCTGCGGGCGGAAACAATTCTTGCTGCTGCGGCGGCGGCGGGAAGAAAATTAGGAGTTGTAACAGCAAAGGAAAAGCTGCGCGATATTCTTTCTTATAAAATGACCGGCATTGCTTTTTCAGCGGAGAAAGCAAACCAGGCTAAAAAAGAAACACACGGTATAGACCAGGTGGAAGAAATAACGGGTTATAAAACACCGGCAATCTACAGTGCAGATGCCAGCTTATTTGTATTACGGGCCGGTGTGGCATTAATCAAAAAAGGGTTAGCCGATTTTTTATATCTCTCTCTTACCGATTATATGCAGCACACTTATTCACCGGAAACGGAAGAGTCGCTGGCCTTTTATGAAGCGATTGACAAGGAACTGGGAAAATTGCTTGAACTGGGATCTATCGTGGGAGCCACGGCTGATCATGGTATGAATGCGAAAATAAAAGCCGACGGATCACCGAATGTATTATTTGTGGAAGATATGCTGGAAGCGCATTTTGGCCATAATGGTTTCCGCGTTATTTGTCCTATCACGGATCCTTATGTAAAACATCACGGGGCCTTGGGATCGTATGTGGTAGTACATGTGGAAGATAAATCAACCATCAATGAAGTGAAAAATTGGCTTACCCTGCAGGATGGCATTACCGAAGTATATGACAGGGCTACTGCGGTACGGGTACTCGAACAACCGGAAGACCGTATCGGAGACCTGGTTGTTTTATCAGGACGGGATGTTGTTGTTGGTCGTCGCCCCAGGTATCATGATCTCTCTGCACTGGATGGCACGTTACGTTCGCATGGGGGCCGTTATGAAGAAATGGTGCCGATACTTATCTCTCATCCCTTGAATACGGCTTATAAAATAAAAGCGTCCGGCGACCCACGCAATTTTGACATTTTTGATTTTACAATTAATGGAACGAATTTATAATTTCCAATAGTTAATACATTGAACGTATGAGCGATTCTAACGTATCAGCAAAATCCGTTTCATCCAATGGAATTGCTACCCTGAAAATGACAAGTTATGTAGCGGGAAAGCCGGTGGAGTCTCCGCAACTGCTGGAAGTGCGCAGCCCCTATGACAGGAGATTGGTTGGTACGGTAACGGTAGCCAATGCTTCCCATGCAAAACAAGCTGTTGAAGAAGCTTTAAAGGGTGGACAGAAACTGACAAGATACGAACGCTATAATATCCTGGAAAAAACAAGACATCTTTTAATTGAACGAAAAGAAGAGTTTGCCCAGGTTATCAGTGCTGAATCGGGCCTGGCCATCCGGGAAGCCCGCTATGAAACAGGGCGTGCACATGATGTGTTGCTGTTTGCCGCTATAGAAAGTTTAAAAGACGATGGCCAGATTTTTTCCTGCGATATCTCTCCCCAAGGCAAGGCAAGAAAAATATTTACGCTTCGTGAACCCTTATCCCTGGCAGTCTGTATCACGCCGTTCAATCACCCGCTGAACCAGGTAGCGCATAAAATCGCACCGGCTATCGCTGTGGGTACCCCGGTTATTTTAAAACCGTCTGAAAAAACACCGCTTACAGCTATTAAGTTGACCGAGCTTTTATACGAAGCAGGATTGCCTCATTACATGCTCAGTGTGTTACTGGGTCCTACCGCTGAGATCGCGGAACCGCTGATAAAGGATCCAAAAGTTGAAATAGTTTCTTTTACCGGCAGCGTGGCAGTTGGCAAAAAGATTGCAGCTATGGCTGGTTACAAAAAAGTGATTCTTGAACTAGGCGGCAATGATCCGATTATTATTATGGATGATGCGGACCTTGATAAAGCTGTTTTTTTAGCCGCAGAAGGTGCGTTCAGAAATAGCGGCCAGCGTTGTACCGCAGTGAAGAGAATTCTTGTACATGAAAAAATAAAAGACGCTTTTATAAAAAAGTTTTTGGAGAAAGCGAAAGAATATAGTTGTGGTGATCCTGCAGACCCGGAAACCAAAGTAGGCACCGTCATTGATGAGGCATCCGCTATTTACCTGGAGGCTGTTGTAAAAAAAGCGGTGGAGCAGGGAGCCAAAGTAATATCAGGAGGAAAACGGAATGGTGCTTTACTGGAACCCACGGTAATTGTAGATGTACCCCGGGATGCAGATATGGTAGTATATGAGTCATTCGGGCCATTGGCACCAATCCTTACGTTCAAAGATATTGATGATGCTATCGCATTGTCGAACTCCACGGCCTATGGTTTGTCGTCCGGTATTGTTACCAATAACATGGAACATGCCATTCGTTTTATAAAAGAATTGAAGGTTGGTACGGTAAATATTAATGAGGTGCCTGGCTACCGGATTGAAAGTTCGCCTTTTGGTGGAATTAAAGATTCAGGATTGGGAATCAAAGAAGGAGTGATTGAAGCCATGAAGTGTTTCACGTTTGTGAAAACTTTTTCGATGCCGTGGTAACAAGATGCAAGCCGCGAGCTGCGAGACTGAAGAAGCTACTAGCTGTGAGCCATAAGCTGCAAGACTGAAGAAAGTTACTGAACTATAGGTCTCGCAGCTCGCGGCTTATAGCTCGCAGCTTGTACCTTTACGCTATCTCAACTATTTTTTCTTCTTCCAGCAACGAAAGCTACGGTACTATAGGTCTCGAAGCTTGTAGCAATTCTTTCACTGCGAGCCGCATGCTTTAAGCTACCAGACTAAAGAAAGCTACAGTACTATCAGTCTCGCAGCTCGCAGCTTATAGCTCGCAGCTTGTCTCTCTACGCTATCTCAACTATCTTTTCCTCTTCCAGCACTTCTTTCACCGCTTTTACAAGATTGATGACATCTTCAGGAAATATCTGACCGATATTTCCGATACGAAAAGCATCAGCTTTGCTAAGTTTCCCGGGATAAATAATAAATCCACGGCTATTCAGTTTCTGATAAAATTCTTCAAAATTAAAATTACGATCGGTAGGATATAAGAAGGAAGTAATGATATGTCCCTGTATTTCCGGGCGCAGGTATTGCTTAAATCCTAAAGCAGCCATGCCGTCGTCCAGGTTTTTTTTGTTGGCCTGGTATCGCTTTTCCCTTGCTTCAATGCCACCTTCCTCTTCAAGTTCCTTCAATGCCTGGTGAAACGCCATTAGACTTAAAGTAGGTGGTGTAAAGCGAAACTGGCCATTTGTTTCCAGGCCCCTCCATTGTTCATACAAATCGAGGCTTAAGCTTCTTGCCTGTCCTTTCGCTTTTTCCAATTCGGTTTTTTTACAAATAGCAAAAGCAAACCCGGGCACACCTTCAATACATTTGTTGGACGAGGAAACCAGAAAATCAATACTCATTTCCTTCATGTCCATGCTTACACCGCCAAAACTACTCATCGCATCAACGATAAACACCTTTTGATGCTTTTTACAAACAGCGCCAATCTCCGTTATGGGATTAAACAATCCTGTTGTTGTTTCACTATGAATACAGGCCACCTGTGTTATTTCCGGATGATCCTTTAAAAAGTCTGCGGTGGCTCCGGGAGTTACGATTTCGTCTTCATCAAAGCGGAGCACCAGGTGATTGAGCTGATGAATAGAAGCCATTTTAACAATACGTTCCCCATAAGCGCCGTTAACCAGTATCAGCAGTACATCCTTTTTCCCTACCACGCTGCTGATTACACTTTCCACGCCAAATGTTCCGGAGCCCTGCACGATCACACATTCATAACCTTCTGCCTGCGAAACATGAGCCAGTTTCAGCAATTCATTTCGTGTTTCTTTCACTGCATTTACAAAGGCATGATCCCTCGAACCCATGTCTTCCAGCATGGCTTCTTTCACCGTTCTGGAAGTTGATAAAGGACCGGGTGTAAATAAAAGCTTTTTCATTTCGCATTACTTTAAATACTGAATAAGAGAT
>JAOQAL010000053.1 GCA_025963615.1 Chitinophagaceae bacterium
TATTATCAAGAACAGCCTTATGGTAGAAAAAAAAATGGTAAGGATCCAAAACTTCCCTGTTCAGAAAGATGGCTTTAGCGGCTGAGTCCCTGAAAGCGGAATAAGCCTTTAACACCTGCAGTCTTTCTGCCACAGAATTTTGAGAGCCTGTATTTCGTAATTGCCAGGCTGAATCGATAAATACCGTGTAGTAATTACATCCAGCGCCAATTCCGGTCACCCTTTTTGAATCATTCAAAGCTGATCTGTTCCTGGCATCAGCAATGATGGTCAAGTCGTAACCTGGCGCAATCAATAGGTCGCGTATCTGGACATTTTCGGATACAATATATGCCTGGCAGGGTTCTTTTATTTTATAAGTAGTAAGGTGATAATAACCGTCATTATTCAGCCAAAGGGTGTCCGTGTTTTCATCCATCATTTCATCCATGGCATCCGGCAACCATAGCTCCAGGTATTTATCAATGCAGTTGGAGATCCTGGCTTTAACAGTGAATGGTTTTAAGTCCACAGGGTTCTGTGTACAGGCCTGCCCCATGGTACAAACAATGAATCCAGCAAAGAGAAGCTTTTTCATTTGCCTTATAATTATTGAAGGGAGTTGTTTAATGATAATTCTATGACCCGGCGTGGAGAACGCCCATCTATTTATTATTTCACACCATAGAAAGATAGCTAATTTTTAGAGTAATTATGCGATTGTTCCGCATATTACCTACTAACTCGTCTTCAGCGAAGTAAAGGTGATTTACCGGTCAAACACTACTGCTGTTAAGATCTTTCGCTCTATTTTATCGTCGGCCGGTGAAGACCTGTTCACGGCAATTGCCCATTGAATGGCAACTGTAAAAGAATCTCAATAGATATACTTGTTTTAAAAGTATAGTAAGAGTCATAGCTTTGCATACGATACAATGGGCAACGAAATTATAGAACCCTATTCCGGTATATGATTCAAAGGCTTCTACAAACAGACAATGATTATTTATACTTTTTCCTCCGGATAGTCGCCGGGATAATCATTTTCCCATATGGAATGCAAAAACTTTTCGGATGGGGAATTAACAGATCACTGAAACAGATAACGGAAAAGGGAATTCCAGTATTCATAGCCTGGCTGGTAATCATCGGGCAGTCATTAGGAGCCCTTGCATTAATAACCGGTTTTTTAGCAAGGATAGCTGCGGCGGGAAATTTCATAATTTTTACAGGCGCATTGGTGACTCATTTTCCTAACGGGTGGTTTATGAATTGGTTTGGGAAGAAGAATGGTGAAGGAATTGAATATTTTATTATGCTCCTCTCCATGCTTTTAGTGGTTATTATCAATGGAAGCGGTGCTATATCAATTGATCGTTGGCTATGGGCCCGTCGGTAAAAGAGAAGGCATTTATTTTGAATGGCTAAACAAAAAATAAGCTCATGGAAAGCAGGACTGGATTGTCTCTGAATATACCTGTTTTGGACAAGCCCCGGGTGGTTATCATCGGCGGAGGGTTCGGAGGAATAAATACTGTAAAAAATCTACGGAATAAGGGCTTCCAGATTGTTTTATTCGATAAGCACAACTACCACACGTTTCAGCCATTGTTATACCAGGTGGCGACAGCGGGATTGCAACCGGATTCTATTGCCGGCCCGTTGCGTAATATCTTTAAGGGGCATGATGATTTTCATTTCCGGTTATTCAAAATAACCGCCATCGATCCGGATAGGAATATTGTCTCTACAGAAGCCGGTGATCTCTCATATGATTACCTGGTCATCGCGGGTGGTTCACGGCCTAATTTCTTTGGTAATCAAAAAATCGAACAATATTCGCTTCCCTTGAAGTCGATACCCGATGCGCTCAACCTTCGCAGCCAGTTTATGCAGGTATTGGAACAGGCTGAAATGACCAATGATGCCACGGGGAGAAAGGCGTTATTAACTATTGTTCTTGTGGGCGGAGGGCCTACAGGAGTAGATACAGCCGGAGCATTGGCAGAGTTAAAAAAACATATATTACCCAAAGATTATCCAGCACTCGATTTTAATGAAATGAAGATATACCTGGTGGAAGGGGTGAACAGGCTATTGCCGCAGATGTCTGAAAAAGCAGGAGCAAGAGCAAAACGGGACCTGGAAAAACTGGGCGTGATCGTCTGGCTAAATACCATGGTACTTTCCTACGATGGTAAAACAATCTTTTTTAAGGACCAGGACCCAATAGATACTTCCACCGTAGTTTGGTCCGCCGGGGTGACCAGTGCAGCCTTCCCGGGACTAAGAACTGAATGGTTGGAGAAAGGGCGAATCCTTATTGATGAAAATTGCCGTGTAATTGGCGCTAAAAATATTTTCGCCATCGGTGATATTTCACTCATGAAGACCGCAAAATATCCTAAAGGCCATCCCGGAGTAGCACAGGTGGCCATTCAAATGGGCAAATATGTTGGAATTAATTTAGCCAAACTGCAAGAGTCAAAACCAATGAATGCATTTGCTTATTTCGACAAGGGAGCGCTGGCTACTATTGGTCGTGGAAAAGCCGTAGCTGATCTTCCAGGTAATATTCGTTTTGGTGGCAGGCTTGCCTGGTGGATATGGCTTTTCGTTCATATTAATTACCTGATCAGCTTCCGTAACAAATTACTCGTATTCGCCAGTTGGATCTGGAATTATTTTACATATGATAAAGGCAATCGTCTTATCATAAGACCTTATTCACGAAAAGATGTTTTGCCGGTCGTTGACAAGGCCCATTCAAATAAACAGGACGAAACAAAAATACTTTAGGAATCGGTAAGCCTGGCCTGGATCCCCGGACAATTTGCTGAGTGCCTTAGTAAATCAACTGCCCAAGGAAATTATGATCTTACTATTTCATCATAAATCTTGGGTTGCTGGTCAATACCAGGCTAACAAAAAACTGGCTGATCCTATCTTCAGGTGAATTATTCAAGGTCTGGCCTTCATTGGTTTTCCAGTCATGCTTTTTAAAACTTCCTGTATAGCCTGCTTGTATACCTATGGAGTTGGAAGGATATTTGGGAGATTTGAATGATATGCCCAGACCGGCACGGTATACCAAAAACCCATTGGTGAATCTAACTGAACCGATACTGTTTTGAACTACCGGCGACGCAAGCACATCATTAAAATTTACGCCGGAATTATCTTTATAAAATATAGCCTGGTATTTTTGAAATCCCAGCCCTATCAGAGGATAAAGCGTTATTTTTTCACTTTTTAAAAGATCATACCCAATATCCGTACTAAAATTGATATAGCGGATGGTGCTACTTTTTTTATCCCTGTTTCCACTCATGCTGCTACCAATTGTGATGCCGGCTTCTGAAATAAACCGGTTCTGTTCTTTTATCCAACCCAGGCCCAGCGTAGCAGCATAATCCCTTAACTGTTTATACTGAGGCAAACTTGCGACACGGGAATTAAGTCCATCAAATGGTTGGATACTTAAACCGAGGCTGCGGGTAATCAGTGGCAGGAATCTATCTTTTTTGTTTTGTTCTTTGTTATGTTGCGCGGCAGACGATAAAGAAATACTAACCGCCATCAGGCAAGCAATTACTTTCATAAAATACATTTTTCTATAAATGCCACAAACTGAGCTCCAAACTTTTTGATCGTATTAAGGAAAAGTAATGAGAAACGAAACCATTGCAATAAATAAGGTGATTTGTAGCTGTCCTGGAAAAAAAGCAAGTTGGATAAAACAATTTGTGGCGGATTTTACCCGTATCCAGCAAGGAATAAGATTTGTATCACATCGGGTGGTCTAAGGAGGAATTAAGAGCCTGGCGGGATAAACTGATGGTCAACGGGTTGTTCAAAATAAAATCGTACACCCATCGCTGTTTGCTTCGCAAATAAGACGTTTTTGCGAATTTTTGAATAGATTTTTAGGTGTTGGATCAGCATTAAATATGTCTTTTGGGGAATATTTTAACATTGGCGTGCTTTTTGAATATCAACCAAAATGGGTTAATCCGGATAAAGGCTATAAACGCACATAAAGAAATTAATTAGAGGTGTTGAATTCATTTATTTTCCAGATTTAAATGATTGAGAATCCGTAGTACGGATGCCAGGATGGTACACATAAACCTATACAAACTGTCGAAATACACAATTTGTAAAAAAGGGATTATGAAATACATCATTACATAATAATTATATTATTTTACACAATATTTATAATATTTTCTCCAGCGTTTAAAGCACTAAACCTGGTAAAAATATTTTTATATTTTATTTGAATAACGGAACCATATTTTTTAATTAATCAGTAGTACTATATGAAAAAAATTACAGCACCATTAATTGTATTAACAGGATTTATTATTTCCCTTAGTCTAAGTTGCAAAAAGGAAAAGACAAAAGAACCGCTTTGTTCCTGGTTTCCAGTTATGTCAGGAACGTCTGCATCGTTTACAGTAACTCAAGAGCAGGGGAATACTCCACCCTACCCAACCTATAGCAAACCTTATCCGACGACCGATTCCTCCTTATCGATTTATTCGCTACTATTCGTGTTTCGTGATTGCGCATCTGGACAATTGTTATTTGATCATGGGCCCTCTGATGAAAGGATTGTACTGTTTGATAAAAACAGGGTTGGGGATAGCATCCTGATTACGGATGTAGTGTTTCACGGTATCAGGCATTT
>JAOQAL010000543.1 GCA_025963615.1 Chitinophagaceae bacterium
GTCTCTCCATCCAATGTGATTACCAGGTGCAATACACCATGCGTTGCCGGGTGCTGGGGACCCACATTGATCACCAGTTCGCCTTCAGAACCCTCAGCGGTTGTATCTTTTATGACCTCGGTTTGCGAATACATTGCCCGGCTATAATTTTATCATATTAATAGGATCCTCAAAATCTTTGCGTAAAGGGTATCCATCAAAATCATCTGTCAATATCAATCTTCTCAGGTCGGGGTGATTGTGAAATTTCACACCGAACAATTCAAAGGTTTCTCTTTCATGAAATTCTGCCGTGCGCCAGATATCGCATACCGTTTCTATCACCGGATCATTCCTGTCGAGGTTTGCTTTTATCACAATCGTATGGCGATGAACAGTGGAAGACAAATGGTACACCATTGTAAGATGTGTTTTCCAATCCACACAGGTAAGACAAAAAAGATAATCAAAATCCAAACCTGCCGTATTACGAAGCTGGCCGTCAAAAGGCAACCACTCAATGGGTTGGATTTGTATATTCAACCATTCGCCACCTTCTTCAAAAGAGGCAGATGGCAACAGTTCAGCAATCTTTATTTTTAATTCCTCATTATTCATTCAAAAACTTTGTTCCGGTTTTTGCATCTTTATCTGTTCTCTTGTTAAGCCACTTTTTATTTTTTCCTGTAAGGTAATCATGGCATGCAACAAGGCTTCTGGCCTTGGAGGGCAACCTGCTATATACACGTCTACGGGTATCACATGGTCGGCGCCTTTAACAACTGAATAAGTATTATAGAAAAAAGGCCCGCCGCTTGTAGCACAGGCGCCCATGGCAATCACGTATTTGGGGTCGCCCATCTGGTCGTATAATCTTTTTAATACCGGAGCCATTTTATTGACAATGGTACCGGCTATAATAATTACATCCGCCTGTCTTGGAGTGGCCCTTGCTACTTCAAATCCAAACCTTGACCAATCATATTTCGCAGAAGCTGTGCTCATCATTTCGATTGCGCAGCAACTGGTACCGAATACCAATGGCCATAAAGAATTGCTGCGGGCCCAATTGATAACATCATCCAGTTTGCTTAAAAGAATTCCTCCCCCGGCGGTCGGATGAACCTCGCCGGGAAATGCGGCTCCCCTTAGACCCTCCCCTAATGGGAGATCTGTTGAAGATTTACTATTTTTTGAAGAGTCTGCCATTTTAAAATTAAGCCCTCTTTGGGGTCCCGGAAATTACCGGAACGGGTGGGCCCTTAAACCCATTTCAAAGCACCTTTTTTATGTGCATACAAAAACCCCATGAACAGGATAAAAAAGAAAATCACAATTTCTACCAGGGCCATCCACCCCATCTTTTTCACTACGACTGCCCAGGGATATAAAAAGACAAGCTCTACATCAAATATCAAAAAAATCAGGGCGAACAAATAATAACCCACATTGAATTGTATCCAGCTTGGTCCCTGTGTAGGCACGCCACATTCGTATGGCAGGCCCTTATGTTTATTTTTTGTTGCTTTTACTACAAGTCTCGAGACAAGAATAGCGATGGAGGAAAACGCAATCGCAGCAATCATTAACACGATGAGTGAGGAAGCACCCATAAGAAAAATTGATTTCTACGAATATACCAAGTACTTACTGAAGTTGAAAGGAATAAATATTAACGGAATTTTATTGTAAAAAACATTTTTTTGAGTAAAATTTTTACCCGTATAATTCCAGGTGAACAGATTTTCTATCATACCCCAGATCGACAATTTTCCGTTTCGCTTCGTCAATCATGTCTTTCCATCCGCAGAGCATAAATGTGGCGGGTTGTTTTTTCTGAATCAACTCCTCGTATATCTGGTGGACATAACCTTTTTTGCCTTCCCATTCTTCCCGGGATAAGGTGGGCAGGTAATGGAAATCGGGAATTTTTTCCGCCAGATCTTTTAATTCGTCAAAATAAAGGAGACTTGATTTAGTGCGGGTACCAAAAATGAGATAAATATTCTGATGAGGGATATTGTGCTCATTTATATAATGTAGCATACTTCTGAATGGAGCTACACCGGTACCGGTACAGATCAGGAAAAGATCTTTATCCAGGGGCTTTGGCAACACAAAAACACCCTGGGCGCCCCGAAAAACTATTTCTGAATTCTCTTTCCACTCTTCAAATATATAGGTACTGCCCGCGCCACCCTCCATTTGCACAATGACAAGTTCGAACACATTACTGCCGTCGGGCCAGGATGCTATAGAATAGCTCCGGACTCTTTTATTGAGCTTTTCATGAATGGGCAGGTCGAGTGTTACAAACTGGCCGGGAGTAAAATCAAATGTTTCTAGTTCGGGTACCTGAATCCAGAACCGTTTTGTATTAGACGTTTCATTTTCAATACGTATTACAATTCCTTTACGCCAGGGTTGTAGGGCCATGCTGATGGTTTTTGGGTTGACTAAAGCAAAGTGAGCAAAGTTATCGGGTATGGAATTATATTAACAACATTTTTGAATTTCCGTCGGGGTAGCGGCTGGCGGGCCGCCGGAGTAAATTATACACAATAAAAGTCTTGGCACGGTCATTGAATTCTTCAATAGCCATCGCTTTCTTTTTTAACCACCACTTTAGTTTTGTTGTTTGAGTCATCATGTTTTTGGTGGCTATGGAATTGTATTTATTATTTCTTAATCAATAAATGCTGAATCTATGAAACGTTTCTTTTTAGCAAGCGGAATTTTATTAAGCGGGATGGTAGGATTATATGCTTTCCGCCCACTGGATCAAAGTTCCATTACAGGTAAAGTAAGTCCTGCAGACCAGGCAAATGCTGTTTGGGCGATTAGTGGAACAGATTCCACAACCGCCAATGTAGTTAACGGGATGTTTTCCTTAACTGCAAAGGCTGGTACGTACAAATTAGTCGTTGATGCAAAAGAGCCTTACAAGGACGTATCCCTTGACGGAATCGTAGTGGCCGATGGTGCGCCTACAGATGTCGGGGAAATCAAATTGCAGAAATAGACATTTGCGCTGGAGCATTTGTTAAAGGCCAATGGTATACCCATTGGCCTTTAATTGTTTTATGAAGCATAAAAAAAGCGATACTTTTCAGTATCGCCTTTTTTGCCAACTAAGGCAAGCAATCGTGGTTTTAAAAGTATAGTTTTTTTTCATAACCAGGAAAATTGAGGAGAAAATATTTTGCAGACACCCTGCATGACCCTTTTTTATCCCGCTTTAAGTAAATAGAACGGATTGCTGCACGATCATTCAAAAAATTTGAATCCGGATTTTTAGGTAAATTATTCCTTATTTAATTGATTGTCATTATTTTAAGTCTTAAATGGTTCAGTATGGGCGGGGTTTTATCCTGAATTTTCATAACAAGCTCTTTTATAAAATCGGGTAAGCTAACCAGGAAAGCCATCTTCGATCTATATTTGCAATCCTCATGGGTGTTCAGAATTTGTTGAAGCAGTATCAAGATACCCCCCGCCTTTTTCAATTGTCGGACAGGCTCTCTTTTTCCCAACCTGAAAAAATATTTCTTAAGAACCTCCGGGGTAGTTCTTCGCAATTTGTGGTGGCAGCTGCATTTTTGCACCCTTCTTCTGAAAAACTTAATCACTTGATTGTGTTAAATGATGCTGAAGAAGCGGCTTATTTTCATAATACACTGGAAAATCTTACCGGGGCTTTAGATGTTTTTTATTTTCCGGATTCCTTTAAGAATAAAAAGAATTACAGGTTGCTGAATTCTTCGCATGTCATGCTTCGAACAGAGGCATTGATGAAGATTGCGGCAGGGAGCTTTTCTGGAAGTATAAACAAAAAAGTGCTGATCACGTATCCCGAAGCCCTGTTTGAAAAAGTAGTGATTCCAACTAAACTTTCTGCTAATATTATTCAGATAAAGAGCGGAGATCCCTTACTTGTCGATGAATTGTTACTAAAACTCTCCAATTACGGATTTGAAAGAACGGATTTTGTATATGAGCCC
>JAOQAL010000624.1 GCA_025963615.1 Chitinophagaceae bacterium
ACTGCAATTGGCCCAGGTCTCCCGACCGGTGTTAGAAAACCAAATAATTTTCCTAATCTGATACTGTCAGTGAACGATCAGGGGAGTAGTGTTCATGTAGTCGGGGTCATATCGGGAGGGCGTATTCCCCGCCTGTCCGGCCGGCAGGGTTTTTCCCGATAGCCATCGGGACTTTTTTTGTCGCAGATCCCGATTCCTATCGGGACTGCTTTTTTTCCACAAAAAAAAGTAAGAGAAAGAACAACGAAAAGCTCATAAGATATCCGAAAGCTCAACGAGGATTTAAAAACGAATTGTGGTCATATTGACCCTGACGCCAATGCGATAGCTATCGGGAATTCTTTGTTTGCCAGGAAAAAAAGAAAGGAAAGAAAAGCTGAAAGTTTAAGGGATGACTATTTAATACCCACATAAATACAGATCGGGTCTTTACCTTTGCAAAAATTTTAGCAAAGCATGAAGCCGGTAGCATTTGTATTGTTGTTGATGGGATGTTGGGCCTGTTCGCCTAACAATGTAAAAATTGACAATAGCCTGGAGAAATATTTTAAAGAAAATAAAGTAGAGGGATGTTTCGCATTACTTGACAACGGCACCGGTCAATTTACAATTTATAATATGCCAAGGTACCGGGACAGCAGCTTTTTGCCAGCCTCTACTTTTAAAATCGTGAACTCCCTCATCGGACTGCAAACAGGCAGGATTGTGAATGACAGTATGATTATTAAATGGGATGGTATAGTAAGGCAGGTACCGGAATGGAACCAGGATCTTTCCATGTACAGGGCTTTTCGGGTTTCATCAGTTCCTTATTATCAGGAAGTGGCCCGGCGCATCGGAAAAGATACCATGCAATTCTGGCTCGACAGCCTTTCATATGGCACAAAAAAAATAACTTCTGCTATTGACACGTTTTGGCTCGATAATTCGTTAAAGATAAAGCCCGACGAGCAACTGGGCCTGGTCAAAAAACTTTATTTTAACCAACTTCCTTTTTTTAAAAGCAACCAGGAAACGGTAAAAAAGGCTATGTTATTTGAAGATAACTCAAATTACAGGCTCAGCTATAAAACCGGTTGGGGGTTTTGGAATGAAACCACGAAAAAGCATATCGGTTGGGTGGTAGGCTGGATCGAAGAGAATAAACACCCCTATTTTTTTGTATTGAATCTTGAGTCTTCTGATCCTGATTTTGATATGTGGAATGTGCGGATGAAAATAGTAAAAGATATTCTGGGCCATCTGGGCTTTTTACAGGGAAAAATGTGATTAGCATAATATTTGTTTGGATTTGTACCTTAATAAACCTCTTTGAGCTATCAATTTGAAAATACCTACTTCTTCTGGCTGCTGGCGGCCATTCCTGTTTTTATTTTCCTGTTTTACCTGCTGCTGCGATGGAAAAGAAAAACCATTCAACGCATTGGTGATGTCCGGCTGGTGAAAGAACTTATCAAAGGATTTTCGCCCCGCCTGTTTACCATGAAATTCACGATGCTCTCACTGGCTTTTGCTGCCGGTGTGGTGGCGGTAACAAATTTTCGCAAACCTGGGGATGCCGATAGTATTACCCGCAAAGGAATTGACGTAGTAATCGCGCTGGATGTAAGCAAGAGCATGTACGCGGTGGATCTTCAGCCCAGCCGTTTGGAAAGGGCCAAACAAATGATTTTAAAATTGATGGATGAAATGCCGGATGACCGGATCGGGTTGGTATTATTTGCCGGCAGGGCTTATTTACAAATGCCGTTGACAACAGATCATGGCGCCGCCAGGTTATTTGTAACCTCCGCAAGTCCCGACGCCATCGCCATGCAAGGCACTGTAATTGCCGATGCACTGCAAATGAGTGCGAATGCTTTTAATGCCAAAGAAAGAAGATATAAATCAGTGATCCTGATTTCAGATGGAGAAGATCATGATGCCAACGCATTGATAAAATCCGGTGAATTGGCAGATCAGGGAGTGATGATTAACACGGTAGGAGTAGGTTCAAGTGAAGGATCACAGATTATAGATCCCGCAACTGGTGAAAGTAAAAAAGATGCGATGGGCAATACCGTCATCACAAAATTGAATGAGGATGAACTAAAGCAGATCGCTCAAAAAACAAATGGCGTCTATGTTCATTTGCAGGGCACGGATGAAACCGTGAGTGCATTAATGAAACAGTTATCGCAGATTGACCGCAAAGCCTATGGAGATGTATCCCTGACAAATTTCAAAACCTATTATAGCTGGTTTGCCGGGTTCATGTTTGTGTTATTACTGGCGGAAAATTTTATACCGGAAAGAAAGAAAAAAATTGCATGAATTAACCACATGAAAAATAGTACACTCCTGTTTTTTCTCTTCCTTTTATGTTGTTTGAATTCCTTTTCACAGGATACAAACAAGATGATTCAGTCTGCGAATGATCTATATAAGGAACAGCAATATGAGAAGGCTGAATTGGCCTATGATAAGGTTTTGGAAAGAGACCGGTATAATGTAACTGCGAAATTTAACCAGGCGAATACCTATTTCCGCAGAAGTAAAAAGGATGATGCCGTAAAGGCATTTGATTACCTTACCAGTGATGGAAGGGATAAGAATTTGCGGGAAAAGGCATTTTATAATAAAGGGGTCGTACTGAGCCGCCAGGAAAAACTGGAAGAAAGTATTGAAGCGTATAAAAGTTCACTACGTCTGAACCCTTCCGATACCATGGCCAGGGAGAACCTGCAAAAAGCTATGCTGGATCTCAAAAAAAAGCAGCCACCTCCCAAAAAAGAGGATGAAAAAAAGAAAAAGGATCCGGACCAGCAAAAAAAACAAAAGCAGCAGCCACAGCCAAAAATGAACCAGAAAGAAGCTGAACAAAGATTGAAGATGATGGAACAGAAAGAAAAAGAAGTACTGCAACGCATGCAATCAGAAAAATCAAAAGCTGGTAACACCGTGGCCAAAGACTGGTGAGCCCCCGGGAACCGGCCCTTCAATAAATAGCTGTAAACTACAGGCCGATAGCTTCTCAGGAAAGCATACCACACGCCGTGTTTCTTTACTAACTTTGCGGCTTATTATCAACCGTATTTTTCATGGAGTTTTATTGCGAATCATTAACATCGTATAAAAGATTAAAGACTAAAGAAGTTAAGATCGGTGATCTCATGCTGGGCAATTTTCATCCCATCCGCGTGCAAACAATGACGACCACGGACACGATGGATACGATGGCGACTGTTGAACAAAGCATTCGTTGTATTGACGCCGGATCCGAGATGATACGTATCACCGCCCCTTCCAAAAATGAAGCGGAAAACTTACTGAATATTAAAAATGAATTAAGGAAAAGAGGATATACTACGCCAATAATCGCGGATATACATTTTACTCCCAATGCGGCAGAGATTGCTGCACGAATTGTAGAGAAAGTGCGCGTTAATCCAGGCAACTATGTCGATAAGAAGAAATTCGAGCTGATAGAATATACAGATGTTGATTATGCTGAAGAAATTGACCGCATCCGGGAGCGGTTCACACCACTCGTAAAAATCTGTAAAGAGTATGGGACTGCTATGCGTATCGGCACGAATCACGGTTCCTTGAGCGACCGTATCATGAGCCGTTATGGCGATACGCCGATGGGCATGGTAGAAAGCGCCATGGAATTTTTGAGAATTGCAAGAAATGAATCGTATCATAATGTCGTATTGAGTATGAAAGCCAGTAATCCGCAGGTCATGGTGCAGGCTTACCGGCTGCTTGTAAAAACAATGTTTGATGAATTCAACGAATGTTATCCCCTGCACCTGGGTGTTACGGAAGCAGGCGATGGGGAAGATGGAAGAATTAAATCGGCGGTTGGTACCGGAACATTAATGGAAGATGGATTGGGTGACACCATCCGGGTATCACTAACCGAAGATCCTGAATTCGAAATTCCGGTATGTAAGGATCTTGTGAAGAGATATGAAGCAGATCGTTCGAAAGACGGAAA
>JAOQAL010000638.1 GCA_025963615.1 Chitinophagaceae bacterium
CAACATCAGTATTGTTTGACATGCTGTATGTCCAGGAAGAGAACTGATGTGTGAAAGATTTATTCAAGTTTATAATTAGATCATTTTGCTGAATCTAAATTTAGTTAATTACCATCTTATAGTAGCAAATGTTGAAAATTCCCGACCCTGCGATATGATCATCCCGCCAGTGTTAAGGATGAATACATTGCCGCGAAACTTGTTCAGGGCCTAAACAAAACACTATTTTCAATCTTCCACATAATATCATAATAAGAACTTAGTATTGTAAAGCAAAACTAAAAGAACTAGAAAATGAAATTACGCGTAGTTGTTCTGGGCGCTGGTTTTGGAGGCCTTGAACTCAGTACCATACTGTCTGAAACGATTGGTGACCATCTTGAACTTACCCTAATAGACAGAAGTGATTCTTTCTACTTTGGATTTTCAAAGCTGGATGTCATGTTTGGCCGTAAGGCACCCGGCGCAGTAAAATTATCTTATAGCCATATCGTAAAGCCTGGTGTACAATTTCGCCAGGAGATTATTACGGCCATTGATCCTGTTACCAGGAAGGTGGTGACTGATAAAGGCCGTTATGATGCCGATGTGCTGGTAGTTGCTTTGGGTGCTGACTACGATATCAATGCTACACCAGGACTTGCAGAAGGCGGAAATGAATTCTATACTTTTCATGGAGCTGAACGATTGCGTGAAGTGATCCCCGGGTTTACAAAAGGTCATGCTATCATTGGAGTAACCTCGGCTCCCTTTAAATGTCCGCCGGCCCCCAGTGAAGCGGCCTTGCTGCTGCATGATTATTTAACGGAGCGGGGTATCCGCAATTCCTGCGAAATCAGCATTGTTATACCCTTCGGCCTGCCGATCCCCCCATCGCCGGATACTTCCAACGCATTGCTCGCAGCTTTTGCAGAACGGAATATCAGATTTATTCCCAACCACCGGGTTCGGGCCCTTGATCCTTCCCGGCAGGTAGCCATCCTCGATGATGATACTGAATTACCATTCGATTTATTTCTTGGTATTCCAAAACATTGCGCTCCGGAAGTGTTAGCAGATAGCGGATTAACCGTGAATGGATGGATTCCTGTTGACCGGAATAATCTTAAAACCCGATTTCCCAACGTTTACGCCATTGGTGATGTAACCAGCGTAGGAACGCCAAAGGCCGGTGTATTTGCGGAAGGTGCCGCACGCATTGCGGCTGCTTCGATCATTGCAGAGTTAAAAGGCGGTGAAACATTTTTACCTTATAGTGGTGCCGGCTCCTGCTATGTAGAGTTTGGCCAGGACCTTGTAGGCCGGGTGGATGTGGACTTTTTTTCAGGTCCCAAGCCTACCGGAATTTTCAAGGAACCTTCTGACGAATTGGTAAGGGATAAGCAATACTTTGGCTCAAGCCGCGCTGAACGCTGGTTCGGATTATAAACGGGTCACAACAAGGGTGGATTGACCCATTCCTAAGCGCTACGGGTTTATGGCTTTTAACCATCGATATATTGCATATAACCGGTAGTAGCATGAACCCGAAACCATCTGTTTTAAGTTTCTGAAATTTTATTAAATAGCTTTGTATGATGCAGAATTTTCTATGCAAAAGAAGAAAACACATGCGGATAGTAAAAATTTTTATTAAAATTTCTGTCCTGGCAATCCTTTTATTTCCCGGTTTAATATTATATGCACAAAATCCAACAATAACCCCGGGAAAAGCAGCGCCCTTTATTAAACTAAAAAATTTTGACAATAGGATCGTTTCATTTAATGATTATCCAACGGCAAAAGGTTTTATCATTATTTTCATCTCCAATACCTGTCCTTATTCAAAGGCCTATGAACAGCGCATAATAGATCTTAATAAAAAATATGCTCCGTTGGAGTTTCCTGTTATCGCAGTAAATTCTAATGATCCGGAAGTTTCTCCTGGCGACAGTTTTATAAAAATGCAGGAACACGCAAAAGCCAAGCATTATGGCTTTGCCTATTTAAGTGATGAGAAGCAGGTTGTTGCCGATCTATACGGTGCCAGGAGTACGCCACATGTTTTTATTATCAGTAAAAAGGATAGTGATTACACCGTTGAATATACCGGGGCGATAGACAATGATACACAAAACAAAAACCCGCATAAAATCAAATATGCCGAAGAAGCTCTATCGGCTATATTGAATAATCAAAAGCCCGCCATCACAGTTACCAAGGCAATCAGTTGCAGTATCAGCCGGAAAAAAAATTAACGGGTATTACCGGGCAAGTCAGGGTTTAAATATACTACCGGCGACAGGCAGGTTTAATTTTATATCCTTGATGGTAATGATCAGGATATCCTGTCCATTGGACTTACAGGTAATTTTATGGGGCAGTTTGATGCCATCCGTTGGCTGATAGTCGCTGTAAAATATATCCAGCATACTATTATCCAGTTCAGTATTTTTAGCGACTGCCTTTTTTTTAATCAAAGCAAAATTGCCGCTATCAAAAAAACAAGTTGCGGTATCACCGTTTTTACGGATCAATTTTATTTTATAACATATTTTTTTATCAACAGTATCTTTTCCTTCAGAAATTACGGAATGTCCTTTCTTTTGATAGTCTATAAACGGGCTTTCCAGCTCCACGTCAGACTCATTTGCCATGGCTAATGCCTGCCTGTCCTTTAATATGGTTTTCTGGGTTTCGTTTTTAAAACCATCGATTCTCCATCCTTCTTTACCATCAAAGGCCTGGGCAAAAGATTTGCCTTTAAAGGTTACAATATACTTATAAAGATCAGGGGCTTTTGAATAGGCTTTAAAAGGAAATTCCAGTCCACCGTAATTATAGGTACCGGTACTTATAATTGATTTAATGTTTTTCCATTTCTGTACACCACCGGTAAATGCGATATACTTTGCAATCACTTCATCTGCGGTTTGTGATTTTGCGATGGTGGAAAAAGTGAAAAAGAGGAAAAGAAAGGTTATTTGTTTTAGGGTCATGTTGTTACATTTAGAATGATGCAAACTTAAGCAACCCTGTGTTTAAGTTTGCAGGGTTT
>JAOQAL010000713.1 GCA_025963615.1 Chitinophagaceae bacterium
GAACAGGCTACCAAGGCCATTGAATCCCTTAAAAATTATATTGTTGAAAAATTCCCCAGGTTTGAGGGCGCGGGAAGCAATCTGTTCGGAAAGTCAGAATAATAAACTGGCCGGAGCCCGGCATAAGACACCATTCTGTTTTAAATTTCTTTGCTTGTTGCTCTTATCAACGCTCCTTTTTTGAACAGTTTTGACGAAGGAAGCGTGCCGGTCTTTACAACAACACTAAATAAAAACATCACCCGGGTAACCGTTGAAGTTACCGGGGGTGATGTTATTAATAAGAAGTAAATTTTTGAGGAAACCTAATTCAACGATCTGCATTTCATTCCACGGGGATGATTTGCGGCATCAGAGGGTGTAAATGCACGGTTACATGCAGAGAATACTACAACAATAATCATAAGCAGTAAAAGGGTGTTTCGGTGTTTCATAGTGCAACGGCTTTAGCAGTTCAAAATAAGCTCATTTAATTCCATTTTGCAATAAATAGTCCCACCTAAATATGCGATGGTGACCCCCGTATTTTACCGCAATTTATTTCCGGAAGTTTACCTGAAAAAAGAATATCCCCCTGTATTTCAGGGGGATTCATAGTGGTACTTGTTTTATAGTCTTCCGTCCAGTTCGAAGCTTATTAACTGCAGCCCATGCTATTGCCGCAATTCAAACATTTGTAACAGGTGCCGCTTCTGATCGTAATATGCCCGCAGGTATTACAGGCGGGTGCGTCACTTTGCATATTTTTAGCAGCCGCATTGACTGCATCAAGACTTGTTGAAGTTTTTACCGGTTGGGCTGCCCGATAGCTTTTTACTGGTTGAGGAGCCGCGCCGCCTGCTGAACCCGTCACACGCACACTGGACAATTCGGGTGCTTTCGCATATTCGAGATTGGTAGGTACTTCATCCCAATCATCCGTGCCCACATTCATCACTTCGGGTTTGTCGAGTACATGCACCAGGTCTGTCCTTCCCAGGTATTCGTAACCCAACGCGCGGAAGATAAAGTCAACAATGGACGTGGTCGATTTAATATTCGGATGTTCTACAAAACCAGCCGGATCAAAACGGGTGAAGGCGAATTTGTCAACAAACTCTTCCAGGGGAACACCGTATTGCAAACCGATTGAAATGGAAATGGCAAAACAGTTCAGCATACTACGCATGGTAGCACCTTCTTTCGCCATGTCGATAAATATCTCGCCTAACGTACCATCGCTGTATTCGCCCGTGCGGAGAAATATAGCCTGGCCATTAATCTTTGCTTTTTGTGTAAAGCCCCGGCGTTTGGCAGGAAGGGAACGGCGTTCAACAATACTTGCCAGCTTACGTTTCAGTTTGGTATCCGGGGAAGACTGAACTCTTTTCTGCACTTCTTCCAATAATTCTTCAACCGTCAGCTTACCCATGTCTACTATATTAGATTCAGAAACAACTGCTTGTCCGTTATCGGTTAGCTGTTGTGCGGGTTCAGCTTTTTGGGTCGTATCTTCTTTTTTCTTTTTATCGCTTTTATTACTGAGAGGTTGTGACATTTTCGACCCATCGCGGTATAATGCACAGGCTTTTAATCCAAGCTGCCAGCTCAGCAGGTAGGAATCCGCAATTTCATCTACAGAAGCTTCGTTGGGCAGATTAATGGTTTTAGAAATCGCGCCACTGATAAATGGTTGTGTGGCGCCCATCATGCGGATATGGCCATGCGCATGAATGTAGCGCAGGCCTTTTTTTCCGCATTTGTTGGCACAGTCAAAAACGGGCAGGTGTTGCTCTTTCAGATAAGGAGCACCCTCAAGCATCATGGTGCCACATACATAATCATTGGCGGCTTCAATCTGCTCTTCAGTAAATCCTAATGCTTCAAGCAGACTCCATTCAAAGTCATTGTATTGCTCTGGCGTAAACCCTAAACGTTGCAGGCATTCTTCACCCAACGTATATTTATTGAAAATAAATCCTATTTCAAATGCTGTCGCAGTAGCTGCTTCCAAACGTTTTATCTCATCGGCTATAAAACCTTTTTCACTTAATGTTTGGTGATTGATATAAGGCGCTCCCGCGAAGGTAGCGGAGCCTACAGCATATTTTATTATGGTATTAACTTCTTTGGCAGAATACCCGAGGTTTCTTAAAGCCGCAGGAACCGATTGATTGATAATTTTAAAATAACCGCCGCCGGAAAGCTTTTTAAACTTCACCAACGCAAAGTCAGGCTCAACACCCGTTGTATCACAGTCCATCACCAGGCCAATCGTGCCGGTTGGAGCTATAACAGTAGTCTGTGCATTTCTGTAACCAAATTTTTCACCAAGTTCTACTGCATCATCCCAGGCTTTACAAGCCGCTGATAATAAATAATCAGGGCAATATTTTGCTTTGATTCCCTGTGGTTTCAGGCTTAGCCCTTCATATTCATCAGCATCATAGGCAGCCAGGCGATGGTTGCGCATTACTCGCAGCATACTTTCCTTGTTTTCTTCATACCGGGGAAAGGCTCCCTGTATTTCAGCCAGTTCTGCAGAGGTTTTGTAAGCTACCCCTGTCATGATCTCTGAAATTGCTCCCGCAATCGCCCTTGCCTCTTCGCTATCATAAGGGATACCGCTCACCATTAATTCGGTACCAAGGTTGGCGAAACCTAAACCCAGCGTCCGGTATTCGTAACTTAATCTGGCAACTTCTTTAGACGGAAATTGCGCCATTAGCACCGATATCTCAAGTACGACTGTCCATAAGCGGCAATTATATTCATATCCTTCTACATCAAATAAATTCTTATCTGTATCAAAAAACCTGATCAGGTTGGCTGATGCCAGGTTACACGCCGTATTGTCCAGGAACATGTATTCTGAGCAGGGATTGGAAGCCCTGATCTCGCCACCTGCAGGGCAGGTATGCCATTCATTGATCGTCGTGTTGAATTGGGTTCCGGGGTCAGCGCAACGCCAGGCAGCATAGGAAATCTGGTTCCATAATTCGCGGGCGGGAATTTTTTTCATCACTCTTCCATCCATACGGCCTGTCAATTCCCAATCATCATCCTTCTTTAGTTTTTCAAAAAATGAATTGGGAATACGCACTGAATTATTGGAATTCTGACCACTGACTGTTTTATAAGCTTCTCCTTCATAATCACTGGCATAACCAGCAGCAATAAGCGCTCCTACTTTTTTCTCCTCCTCCACTTTCCAGTTTATAAACTGAACGATTTCAGGATGATCCAGGTCGAGGCAAACCATTTTAGCCGCGCGACGTGTAGTACCGCCGCTTTTAATAGCCCCTGCAGCACGATCCCCGATCTTAAGAAAACTCATTAATCCACTGGAAGTACCACCGCCGCTGAGTTTTTCTCCTTCGCCACGCAGGTTGGAATAATTGGTGCCAACACCGGATCCATATTTAAATATCCGGGCTTCCCGAACCCATAAATCCATAATGCCACCTTCATTGACCAGGTCATCATCCACGCTTAAAATAAAACAGGCATGCGGCTGAGGACGTTCGTAAGCAGAAGTAGATTTTTTTAATTCTCCATCTGTATCATCAACATAGTAATGGCCCTGTGGTTTTCCCTTAATACCATAGCTTTCGTATAAGCCGGTATTAAACCATTGAGGTGAATTGGGAGTACACATCTGGTTAAGGACACTATATACCAGTTCGTCATAAAACACCTGCGCATCTTTTGCAGAGGCAAAATATCCGAAACGCTCACCCCATACCCGCCAGCAATTGGCTAAACGGTGAGCCACCTGTTTGGCAGAATTTTCTCTTCCCAAACTTCCATCCGGTTGCGGTACGCCTGCTTTACGAAAATATTTTTGGGCAAGAATATCAGTTGCAATCTGACTCCACTGTTTAGGCACCTCAACATTATTCATCTCAAACACCACCTCGCCGCTTGGATTTCTTATTACGGAGGTACGGTAATCGTACTCAAACATGCCGAACACATCTTTATCGTCGCGTGTAAAGCGACGAAGGAATTGCAAGCCGCTTTTGGCGGATGCCTGTTTAATAGCTGACATAACTAAAAAGAATTTGCTGGTTTGATTAATTCCTTCTCAGGTGGGAGAAGTAAAACGAAAGTATTTTTTGATTTGTATATTTCAATCGTACAGATATACACATCTTGTGGATAATACACAATGATAATGCCGAAGTGCCAGCCAGCAGTGCCTTAGCCGATTTTTTAACTTCCTGAGAAAAAAAATTTTGGAAAAAAATTTTGGAAAATTCGTATGGTATCACTAGAATAGGATATGCCCTTTACTAAAGTGACTGAAAGGTAAAACAGGCAAGCTTTTTTCCATTTATTTAGACTGAAAGAACTGCATTTACTGCTATTTCCGATATCGGCTCCTTTGAAAGCCTTGCCAGTAAAGTAATCATATGATGATAAACTATCCAGAAAATAAAATTTCACGGTCCGGTTTTTTTTCAGCCTGTTTTACCCCAGGTACCCCGGTGCTTACTCATTTGAAAAATCTATCCATTATTTTGAAAAATAAGTGATAAATCAATGCCTTATTAATTGATTTTACCGATTCGCTAAAAAGCCGAAACTTTTTTGCATTTTTGCAATAAAGGAACCCGGTATCGGATGAAGATGACAATATACAAATCGCTGGAACAACGAAAAAAGCAGGGGGTTAAATCATTTGCCGTACTGATTGACCCGGATAAAATCAATACGCCTTTACTGGATGAGTTAATTGAGCTATCTCTTACGGCCCGGGTTGACTATTTTCTGGTGGGCGGCAGCCTCGTTATTTCCAATCACCTGGATGAATGTGTGCAGCATATTAAAAAGAGCTGCACAATACCTGTTATCCTTTTCCCCGGTAGTCCCAGCCAAATAAGCAAATATGCTGACGGGCTGCTCTACCTCTCCCTTATTTCCGGGCGAAATCCTGAATTATTAATTGGCCAGCACGTCGTCTCTGCCCCATTTGTAAAACAAAGCGGGCTGGAAATCCTTTCTACTGGTTATATGGTTATTGATGGCGGTGCGCCTACAACCGTTTCTTATATCAGCAATGCGAGTCCGGTGCCGGCGGATAAAAATGAAATCGCGATGTGTACGGCCCTGGCAGGCGAAATGCTTGGAATGAAACTGATTTATATGGATGCGGGTAGCGGCGCTAAAAGGCCCATTACGGAAAGTATGATAAAAATTGTGGCCGATCATATAGAAGTTCCCCTGATTGTCGGCGGCGGTATCGCCAATCCTGAAAAAGCCTATCTGAATTGCAAAGCAGGCGCTGATGTTATTGTTGTTGGAAATGCTATTGAGAAAGATGAATCACTGATTAAAGAAATGAGTGATGCAGTACATTCAGTGCCCATATAAACTTGATCGGGTCTCACATTATTTTTCTCCAC
>JAOQAL010000745.1 GCA_025963615.1 Chitinophagaceae bacterium
CGAAGAGGGACTGTTGAATCGGTCCGTTATATATGCTACCGATATTAATCAAAAGTCATTGCAGGTGGCAAAAGAGGGGATTTACGCGGTTGAAAACATGAAAACATATACTGATAATTACCAGAGATCGGCAGGAACCAGGTCTTTTTCAGAGTATTATCAGGCAAAGTATAATTCGGTTTTGTTTAATAAATCACTAAAACAAAATATTGTTTTTGCACCGCACAATCTTGCAGTTGATAAGTCCTTTAATGAATTTCAACTCATCATCTGCCGTAATGTGCTCATCTATTTCAACCAGCGGCTTCAGAATAAAGTTATCAGCCTTTTTTATGACAGTTTATGTCCCTTTGGATTTTTAGGGCTCGGAAATAAAGAATCACTTCTTTTTTCAGACCACCGGAAGCAATTTGAGGAAATTGACAAAAAGGAACGAATATTTATGAAAAAATAAATGATGCCTGTCCTGCAAGAAAAATATCAAGCCATTGTAATAGGCACTTCAGCCGGCGGCCTGTCAGCCCTCTCGGGAATCCTTGAAAAACTTCCTGCCGGTTATCCTATTCCAATGATAATTGTACAGCATCGGTCAAAAGATCAAAGAGATTTGCTGGAACAGGTGTTGCAGTCTAAGTGTAAGATCAGAGTTAAACAAGCTGATGAAAAGGAAAGGATTGAAAGCGGTTTCGTTTATATAGCTCCGCCCGATTATCACTTGTTGATAGAAAGTGACAGGACATTCTCGTTATCTTCCGATCAGCAGGTGCATTTTAGCAGGCCTTCTATTGATGTTTTGTTTGAATCAGCGGCGATCGTCTTCAAACACAGCCTGATCGGAATAATTCTGACCGGTGCCAATAATGACGGAGCGGCAGGCATCGTTGAAATTAAAAAATATGGAGGACTCACCATTGCGCAAGATCCTGCTGAAGCCCAATTTCCCTTCATGCCCGAAGCAGCTATTAAAACCGAAAAAGTAAAATATGTCTGGACATTATCAGGAATCCTTGACTTCTTATTGAAAAATTAGTGATTGATGAAAAAGACCGATAAAGCAGTTATTTTAATTGTTGACGATAAGCCCGCCAATATACTTGCCCTGGAAAGTTTACTGGTAGCTAAAGACAGGGTGCTGGTGAATGCCACCAGTGGGGAAGAGGCTTTGAAGATCACGTTAAATAAAGATATTGACCTCGTTATTCTGGATGTTCAAATGCCGGGGATGGACGGATTTGAAGTAGCACAGATTTTGAAATCAAATAAAAGAACAAAAAATATTCCTATCATTTTTGCAACCGCTGAAAGTAAAGAACGGAACCTGATGATGAAAGGGTATGACGAAGGGGCTATAGATTATTTTTTTAAACCGCTTGACCCCGAAATCGTAAAAGCAAAGGTTACTGTTTTATTGAAAATCCAGTTACAGAAAAAAGAACTGGTTGAAAAAAATAGTTCGCTTCAGCAAAGCGCATTACTTATCAATAATTCTGCAGATATAATCGGAATCATTGATGCGGCAACATTCAAAATAGAAGAAATAAACAATGCCTTTACCACGATCCTTGGATATTCTCCCGAGGAAACCAAAGGAACCGCCTTATCCTTTTTTCTTGGAAATGAGGACAGGGCTTTATTGCATGAACTGCGCGGTCAGACAAAGGACCGGTTATCGCTCGAAACACGTATTTACTGCAAAGACAGAAGCATAAAATGGCTGCAGTGGAAAGTAGTTATTAAGGATGGAAAATGGTTTGTTAATGCAAGGGATATCACAGAAGTAAAACAGGTTGAAAGGATCAGGAATTACCTTGCCACCGTAGTAAAACAATCCAGCGACGCGATTTATATCCACGATCATGAAGGAAAAATAATTTCATGGAATGAAGGTGCTGAGAGGATCTATGGATACCCGGAAAGTGAAGCATTGAGGATGAAGATTTGGAATATTATTCCTGAATACATGGAAAATCAAATGCAGGATGTTTTAAATAGTATACTTAATGGCAGTAAGGTCCAGGCACTGGAATCAAAACGGGTCAGCAAACACGGGAAATTAATAGACGTGTTGTTTTCTGCGTCAGTAATAAAGGACCCTGGCAGTGATAGGAAATCGATTGTTATTACCGAGCAGGACATTACCGAGCAAAAACTCGCAGATGAACAGATTCGCCAATTAAACGTGGATCTGCAGAGTAATCTGATGCAGTTGGAGGCAACCAACAAGGAACTGGAATCGTTTTCATATTCCATCTCTCATGATTTACGGGCTCCGCTGAGAGCCATGAACGGGTATTCCAGGATTCTCGAAGAAGATTACAGGAATGTAATGGATGATGAGGCTAAGAGACTACTCGGTAATATCCAGGCAAATGCCCTCAAAATGGGAGTGCTTATCGATGACCTGCTTGCTTTTTCAAAACTCGGAAGAAAAGACCTGCAAAAATCAAAAACAGATATAAAACGAATTGTAGAAAATGCATTGCAAGAGGTCTGCAAAACCTCCCAGCATCAGGCAATAATCAAAATCGATGAGCTGTTTCCTGCGGAGGTAGACCCCGCTTTACTTCATCAGGTTTGGATCAATCTGGTGTCAAATGCTGTAAAATATTCTGGAAAGAAATCAAATCCCGAAATAGAGATCGGCTCATCCGTATCAGATACAGAGATTACTTATTTCATTAAGGATAATGGCTGCGGGTTTGATATGAAATATGCTGACAAACTGTTTGGTGTTTTTCAACGCTTGCATAGTCCAAAAGAATTTGAAGGTACCGGCGTCGGTCTGGCGATTGTGCATCGGATTATTACAAATCATGGGGGAAGAATTTGGGCCGACTCAAAATTAAATGAGGGGACCACATTTTATTTCACAATACCAAACAGATCCCTAAAACTTGAAATGAATGAAAGAAAATAATTTTTATTGGTAAAAACATTTATGATGTATAGATACATAATGTCAGTTTATGGAGTTGATAATAACCTTTCTCCTAAAAAGATTAAACTTGTTTAAATGAAAAATTTCAGAATATTATATCTGGAGGATTCACCCCATGATGCGGAACTTGCGGGATATATACTAAAGAATGCCGGCATAGATTTTACGTTAAAACTGGTTGACACACAGGACGAGTACCAACACGCTCTTGAGGAGTATAGGCCTGATATCATTTTGGCTGATCATTCCCTGTTTCATTTCAATTCATCAGAAGCTTTAAAAATATTCAAATCAACGGGCCTCAAGATTCCCTTCATCCTGGTTACAGGAACCGTATCGGAAGAATTTGCTGTAGATATCCTCAAGGAAGGAGCAGATGATTACCTGTTAAAAAATAACCTGGCAAGACTGCCTAATGCGATCCTGAATAGTTTGGAAAAATATCGGCTCGACAGAGAACGGCAGGAATACCTGAATAATATTATTGCCAACGAAGCCCTGATGAAAGAAGCAGAGCAATTGGCGCTTTTTGGAAGTTGGGAGGCTGATATTATTACAGGTGAATTCAAATGGTCCGACGAGATTTTCAGGATTTATGGTTATGAACCCGGTGAAATTAAACCGGGTCAGGATATCGTTCTGCATCACATTCACCCGGAAGACAGAACCTTTTACCAACAGGCTTTATTTTCCATAATGAAACAACAGGATACCTATGCCTCCGAGATCAGGATCATTGACAGGAATGGTCAAAACAAATTTGTTTCCTTTAAAATTGTAGTCAAACGTAATAAAAGCGGTCAACTTGCCCGCCTCCTGGGATTTGTACAGGATATCACCCAGAAAAAAGAACTGGAAAAGGAACTGGCGGAACAGGCCCTACGTCAGCAAAGACTGATTACGGAAGTCACTATCCAGGCGCAGGAAAAAGAACGGAATGAACTGGGAAAGGAATTGCATGATAATATCAACCAGGTACTCGCCACCGTAAAAATATTTCTCAACATGTCTTTGAATAATCCCTTGAAAAGTGAAGAATTTACAAACCGGGGTATTCATAATATAAATTATGCCATTGAAGAGATCAGGAAATTGTCCAAAACACTGGTAGCTCCTTCCCTGGGTGAAATCGGATTGATTGAGGCCCTGAAGGACCTGGTGCACGAACAGAATTTCGATATCAATCTAAAAGCACAACTGGTCGCTGAAAATCGTGGCGAAAAAGACATAGACAAAAATATGGAGTTGATGTTGTACAGGATTGCTCAGGAACAACTGAATAATATCCGTAAATATGCAAAAGCAAGCAATGCCATCATCGCGCTCAGAATCGAAGCAGAGAGACTCTTTTTTTCAATTGCTGATGATGGGGTGGGATTTAATCCCCATCTCAAAGCCAGGGGTATCGGTCTAAAAAATATCAGTAGCCGGATCGACTTTTATGAGGGGAAAATGGACATCATTTCTTCTCCGGGTATGGGTTGCCGCCTTGAATTATCTATTCCACTATAAAAAAAGGTTCATCCATGAAAAAAATTTCTGTGATCATAGTAGAGGATCATAAGATGATTAGGGAAATGTGGGAAAATATGTTTGCCGGTAATAATGAAATTGAATTGATAGGGCAAACCGGTGAATTTGATGAAGCTATTGAAATGATCAAAACCAGGAGACCGGATATTGTATTACTCGATATCAATCTACCCGTAGCCTCAGGAATGGATGCGGTACCCTTGATCCGGCAGTTTGCCCCTTCTTCAAAAATCATTGCTGTTTCTATGCACAACCAGCCAGCCTATGCCAAAAAAATGTTGAAGTTGGGAGCGAAGGGATATGTAACTAAAAGTTCATCACTCCAGGAGATCCTGGACGCCGTCGGTGAAGTGATGAAGGGGAATACCTATGTTTGCCTCGAAATAAAAAATACTTTATTAGGCCAGCTTTTAGGGGATGAGCCCAGTGGTGGCTCTGTTATAAAAAACCTGTCGCTACGGGAAATTGAGATTATAAAACTGATCAAAAAAGGCTTATCTTCTAAAGAAATTGCCACCAGCCTTTCTATTGCAATAAGGACTGTAGAAGTACACCGGTATAATATACTAAAGAAACTATCTTTGAAAAATACGGCGTCACTGATAAGTTTTATCAATGACTCTGACCTGAACTTTTAATGGAATTTTTTTGGAAAATTCACTAGCAGTAATTACGTACTTTGTAAAAGTTTACCTTCTGGCTCTTTTGAAAATGAAAGGGGTATCCTATTTTTACAGCTAGGCCGGTTGGTTTAACCCGGACTAATTACAAAAACGGTTTAATTACTCTCCTGGCAGTGGCGGTGAATTGCGAAAACCATGATATATGGAGAAGCAAGTCACTATTATGATTGCCGATGATAATAATTTTTTCAGGGAAAGTTTACGGCTCATTCTGTCTGACTTGGAGATGTTTATTCTTATTGGAGAAGCAAAAAATGGAGAAGAAGCCATCGCCTTATCGGACGAACTGTCCCCCGATATCATTATTATGGATATTAATATGTCCCCCGTTAATGGGTTTGAAGCTACCCGGAAAATACTCAAACGCAATCCTGCCATTAAAATTATCGGGATGTCCATGCACAGTGAACCTTCTTACTGGAAAAATATGATGCGCCTGGGTGCCCGAGGTTACCTGACCAAGTCTACCCCGTATCTGGAAATTATTGCCGCTTTAAAAGAAATTGCTGCAGGGGGAAAATATATCGGTTTGGATTTAAGAGATAATCTTTGACCTGATACGGTCTGGTTCTCTCCAGTATCCAGTATCCAGCATCTCGTCTTCCATGCCCCAGCGGGGCATTTTGTGGGTA
>JAOQAL010000749.1 GCA_025963615.1 Chitinophagaceae bacterium
GAACCCGAAACTTCCAAACTCTAAACTCCTAAACTTTGCTTATTCCCCATTTAATACCTCTTGTGCTTTTTTAGGGTTCATTTTCTCCAATATCTTAAAATCTTTCCCTTCCATTTTATTATAGTGAATAAAAAATTTCTCTATTTCACTCAGGGTTTTTTCCGGTAAATCTTTCAAACTTTTGATACCCGAAAAAATGGTCGATAAGACAGGTACAGCAAAAAAACGGTCGTTCCGGATAGCTTTATGCCCAGATTCTTTTTCAGTTTGTTCAGCCATAAACCCACCAATGATTCGACATTCCATTACACAACCGGGAAAACTATGAAATACTGAAATAACCAGAATATCGAGAGGATCTCCATCTTCCCCCTGGGTACCGGGGATAAATCCAAAATCGTAAGGGAATATCATTCCGGCTGGCAAAATCTTTTTTAAATTAAAAAGGTGCGAATTCATATCATACTGGTACTTCAATGCACTTCCCTTCGGCGTTTCAATAATTACTTTTACGGGTTTCATAGTCCTGTTGTAAAAATTCAGCGTTCAATTTGATTATAAAAAAACCGGGCCAGTTTGAAACGGCTCTTAGCAACATGGCTTTCAAACGACGTGTAAAAAGGAACCTGGAATAAATATTCTTAAAGGGGAATAAAAAGGAGTATTCCGTAAAAAAAAATCTCAATTTCATTTGATCTACGACAAATGATTTCGCTGATCTTTTTTATCCGCTGAAGTCAATTTATTAAAATCATATATTCCTTTTATGTGAAGGTTGAAATAAGTGCCTTTGGATGCGGATGTTTTTAACTCTTCAAAAACCTTTGCAGGAACATTTTGATATTCATATATTATCCCCGAAACAAATTTGATTTTGAGTGTATGCATTGCAGCATCATAATTTATATGGGAAATGACAGAAGAAGGCATTGATCAACTTTAAAAATCGCAGTTATTTTTTTACTATTCTGTTTTTCCGTCCGATAGTTTGCTTGTCGGCTTCCATTTCTATTTCTTTAATTACTACCGCATAATCATTCGGGTGGATTGGTTTACCGGATTTTATGGCATAGGCTTTCGTAAATTCCGCACCGAGATAGAGAATAATTGACGAATAATAGATCCATACAAGAATAATCACAAGGGAGCCTGCCGCTCCATAGGTACTGCCAACTTTAGTTTGAGAGATATAAAAAGAAATGCCAAATTTTCCGATCAGGAATAATAACGCTGTAATAAAGGATCCTGCAATTACATCTCTCCATTTGATTTTTGCATCAGGCAATACCTTAAATATCACCGCAAAAATCAACATGCTGATTCCTGCCGTCATAACGAGATTAACAATATAAAACACAACCAATGTTACTTGGGGAAATCTCGCCTGCAAACGATGACTAATACTTTCGATGATACCGGTAATGGCTAATGATACAAGCAATAAAAACCCCAGGCTAACGATGACTGAAAAAGATAAAACACGATTTTTAAGCATCTTTACCCAACCTTTTTTTGGCTTAGGTTTTAACCCCCATATTTTATTTATCGAATCCTGTATTTCACCAAATACACCCGTCGCACCCAGCAGTAAGGTAATAGTTCCGACCGTGGCAGCAATTGTACCCTTATTTCCAACGGCAGCTTTCTTGATGATTTCCTGAAGTTGCACCGCCGTATCCTGACCGACAAAATCCTGCAATACAGCATAAATTTTCCCTTCCACTGCTTCCCGGGCAAAGAACAATCCACAGAGAGAAATGATGACAACCAGTAAAGGTCCCATGGAAAAGACAGTGAAATAAGCCAGCGAACCACTTAGCTTGGTGACGTTATCCTGGGAGAATCCTTGAAAGGTTTCTTTGATTAATTCCCAGACTCCCTTAAAAGATAATTTCATTTTCATTGCTTTAACTTGCGTGGGTTACAATCTAAATCACCTCCTTCTTTGCCTGTTCCAAAACCATTCCGCCACGGTGCGTTGTGGAGTATCTTCCACGCATTGGCGATTGTCTTGATCCACACGGAAGAGGATGCTTATGAGGAACAACTTGCTGTAGGGTGGATGCTGGATACTATTCACTTATTGATCGCATTGATATCACGTTCCTGACAGCCTATCATATTATAGTTCTGGCCCTATGGGAAGGCATAAATAAATGAACCCAGTGCATCCGGGAGATGCCTTTTCAATTGTTCAACGTTTTCACTGCCGGGATCCTCAAATTTCTTACTCAGCCAAAACCTGGCTATCTGTGTATTCTGAAATTCCTTTTTCAAAGTTTATAATTATTTTAAACAACGGGTAGTGCCCAAAAAAAATATCCGGTAAATACCAGATGATCAGCATTTATTTTAAGGTTTTTTACTTTTTTCAAATTCATTACTCAGAATAGTTTGTTTTTTATCATCCCCTGCAGAGTTTATGTTTACTGAATTTTCAAGGGAAGGATATAAAGCCTGAATAAATGCATTGCGCAGAACTTGTCCGATAAGATACCACACATTGATGTCGGGGTTCTTAACATCCCCTTCAAATGAAATCCTTGTTGCCAGTTGATCTTTCGGGTGATTTTTAAATACCCAGGCAACTGTCTGTACTACCGTTTCCCATAATAATTTAAGCGGCTTTTTTTTATCTTCTTTCCAGTTAACAACTTTCAAATCCTTTATGATGGGCTTGGTATAACCCTTTATCCTTCCCCCCTTGGCAGCTGCTTCGGTATATAATCCCAGAGTTCCCTGACTAATGTCAAAGTTTCCATAGGCCCTCAGGAAATCATTTAGATTTTTCATATCCACATTCTTTAGTTCTGCATTGGCGTCAAAAGTTGGAGTACGATTCAAAGCATCCAGCTTCATTTTCAAACCTGCCGTTCCGCCATATACAAGGGCAGAAGCAGCAACAGTGGACGGGAGCAATTCTTTGTGGTGCCTGGCATTCGAAAGATTTTCCGCTATAATTTGTATTGCATGAGAATAGATATCCACTCTTGGCGAACTATAATAATCGCGGTAATGAATTTCACCATCGTTTATTTCAACCCGGTTTAATTTCAAGGGCAACAGCTTATCTACTACATCGATCCAATCATTATCGACCTGTGTTTGCGAAGTAGCTTCTGTGGGGCCTTTTACAAAATTCAGTAAGGGGTGACTGACAACTATTTCACCCACGAAAGCTCCATGAAACAGGGAATTCCATTCCACGGATAGGTCCATTTTCGTTGCGGAAAAAAAAGGCACCGGTATTTTACCACCCGTCTTGTCAAGCCGGATATTTTCTATGGTATAAGCGCCCCGGATGAGGGCAACATCAATGTCCTCTACATGCCCCTGGTATCCGTCAATGCGGGTTAATTCCCGGTTAACTACACGAAGTAAAATATAAGGCAACGCGATGCGTAGCGCAATCAACAGAATGATGAAAGAACCGGCAACTATCCAGACAATTTTTTTTCGTTTACTAAATGGTCTTTTAAACATAATTTTAAGAAAGCTGCGAGCCGCAAACTATGAGCTGCGAGACTGAAGAAAGCTGCAAGAAAGAAAGCTGCAAGCTGCAAGCTGTGAGCTGCGAGACTGAAGGTCTTGAAGCTTGCAGCTCACAGCTCGAAGCTTTTCTTAAGCAGATTTTATCTTTTTTGATGCGTGGTATCGCCATGCAACGTACTATCCATAGCTCCGTTCGGCGCTCCATTATTGACAGAAAGACTATCTGTAGTTCCTGGGGAACCCCCACCCTTTCGTGAAGGTTCACAACTACTCATCCATATACCTGTAAGAGTGATAAGGAATGACCCGATTAGCATTACTTTTTTCATGTTCTGAATTTTTCTTTTAGAAATATCTTTTACATACTGCCCCCATTAAAAGGAGCCCGATCGCCCAAGTAAGATGCTTAAACATTTATGCCCGCAAAGCATTTTCTGCTATTTTCTTCATTTTGTGGTATAAAAACGACTTCTGCCGTTCGAATGATGAATTTCTTCTACAGAAAAGATGGTCGCCTACCGGATTATGAAAAAAACAACCTTCCTAATTTTCTAAATGGCATGCTATTTTAAGAGTTATTAAAAACATTTTATGATTATCCGAAATAATGACGCGACCACCAACCGGCCTGAAGGGGATAGAATTCTGGACGCCCCCTATGTATTTATAAATATGCCGGATTATTTAAGAATGATAAAAGAAGAAAAAGCATGGATTCTCAATGACCGGAATAGTATTACGGTATTTAAGGGAAATGGGTTGACCCTGGTACTTACCGCCTTAAAACAAGGAGCTTTGCTTGATAAAATACAGACAGACGGCTTTATGGCGTTGCAACTACTGGAGGGCCTAATCACCATTAATACCCCGGATGGGAACATGGATATGCAGTTAAATCAAATCATGGTTTTCCATCCTTCAATTCAATATTCCGTTACTGCATCTGAAGAATGCTCTTTTTTATTAAGCCATTATAATTCATTCGGCGATGGCGGAAACATTATATAAACATAAAAATCATGAAAGACACTAAGATGGTTAATGTGAATCCGGGGCCCGGAAGCAACAACTCTTTCTGGAAAATCATCATTTTATCAATAGTAATATTTATTGTTATCGGACTCATAGTAAAAAATAAAAAAGAACCGGCTCCTGCTCCCGGCAGTAATACGGAAACCCGGTCAACCGATGGCATTCCTCCTGATTCTCTTCATCATTAACTCAGAAAAACTGGCCCAACCAATTTTGGTGATTGTATTAAAAGTTCAGGATGAAATGGCATATAGGCTGTTCCGGATTTCACTATAAAGACTGGAAAGGCAGCTTTTATCCGGTTGGACTAAAGCAAAAAAATTGGTTTGACTTTTATAGCTCCCGTTTCGATACGCTTGAACTGAACGTTACATTCTACCGTTTCCCCCGGCTTAATATACTCCAAAACTGGTATACAAAAAGCGGCGCGGGGTTTAGTTTTTCCGTGAAAGCACCCCGGCTCATAACACATTATAAACAACTCCGGGACTGCGAAAAATTGCTGGATGATTTTTTCGATACGGTGTTAATGGGTTTAAAGGAAAAGTTGGGAATTATACTTTTCCAGATGCCACCTCAATGGAATTACAGGCAGGAAAGACTGGAGCTTTTAATAAAAAGTATGCGGCCCGGTGTACAAATCGCGGTTGAATTCCGACATGCCAGTTGGTGGAATAAAGAAGTTTATAAAAAATTAGAAAAAGCAGGAATAATTTTTACCGGTATCAGTTATCCTGATTTACCTGATGCGGTTATAATAAATAATAAAACAGTGTATTACCGGTTTCACGGTATTCCCGATTTATATTATTCCGTTTATAAGCTGCAGGCATTGAAAAAAATAGCCGACAGTATACTAAAAAATAAGAAGGTTAAACAGGTATACGTGTATTTTAATAATACAGCTACCATGGGCGCTATAAACAATGCGTTATGGATAAAAGAATACCTGAAGAACAAATAATTCCCAGCTATTCAGAACCACCGGATCCTATCTATTACCCGCTAGCTCAAAACGACTGGCACGCGGGTATTTAGTTTTTTCAACGGTCGTAGTTAATTTTTACCGGGTAAGGTTATTTTTTTGTACTACTCTTTTTTGTTCTGCTGCTGCTTTTCTTTGGAACTTTTGCTCCCGCTTTGCGGGCTTCAGACAAACCGATAGCAATTGCCTGCTTGCGGCTTTTTACTTTTTTACCACTTCCACTTTTTAGCGTTCCTGCCTTTTTTTCGTGCATCACTTTTTTTACCTTACTCTGGGCTTTTTTTGAATATTTTGCCATAAAACTATTTTTAAATTTTCCCTTCAATATTGATACCACGAACCCATTTTATAATTTCAAAATCTTTTCGATTTCGATTTTATGCCCGCCCCTTTTCTTGTCCGTCAATAGATACTAAAGGTTGTTTTTTTCGTGCACATCAATGTTTCTTTTCCAGGGACTCCTGAATGGCGGTGCATGAGTCAAGGTGCTTTCGCAAGACAGGTAAAGTTGCCATAATAAACCCGCGGATATCAGCATCCTCTACTTTATCGGAAGCGGATTCAAACTCCTTGATATCTTCTTTATGATCATCCACCATCGCATCGATATATGCCTTATCAAAATCAGAAGCCTTTTTTTCATTTAAGTCCCTGATCATTTTTGATTTTTCATCTCCAGTCATTCCCGGAAGAGTAACGGTGCCGGCTGACGCAAGGTCCTTGATTTTTTCTCCGGCAGCACTATGATCCACAATCATCATGTTCCCGAAATCCTGCACTCTTTTATTTTTAGATTTTAGTTTGGCTATGTTGCCAAGTTTCACTTCCATCATGCCACCCTCCATCGCCTTTACCAGGAAATCCGCGCCAGTTTTGCTGACCGCTGTAGCTGCTTTACCGTTAGAAGCCGCATTGCTGTCAAGATTCACCCGGTTGGCGGAATCAGCTTTTTCAACCGAATCTTTGGATTCGTTGTTGCATGCCATAAAAAGTACCATGCCAGTCAATAGGAAAAATTGTGTTTTCATTTTTA
>JAOQAL010000013.1 GCA_025963615.1 Chitinophagaceae bacterium
CTATAATAAATCGGGCAACATACCATTGATTTACTTCAAAAATGAGCGAACATCCTTCAAACTGGATGCTAATCCCGGTATTTCTTATGCAATCGCTAAAAAACTCCAGCTGGAAATAGGTTTTAACCAATTGCTGGGTATCGGTTACTATCATGAAAAAGGTCATAATGGCAATAATTATGATACACCTTACAAAACCAATTCATTTAACATCACTACCGGGTTTAATAACTCTTACTTTTCGTCTCTTTATTTTGGTTTCCGGGTGCTACTGGGTAGCTAGATTTTATCACCAATCCGGATATTTGCAGGATGAACGTGTATTCGGGAATATATTATATACAGGGTGGTGTGGAACATACAGCCACCTTTTCGTTTTTTAAAGACAAATTAAATATCAACTTTAAAGACGAATATCGCCACGAGCGCAAGGTGTATTGGTATTACGATGAAATAGTAAAAGCAGAATTCTGGCAAACCGGTAGAGCGATTATTAACTATAATGGCTACCCGAAGCAGACAATTGAAATTGCCTCAAAACAGTTTGCTGATGAACTGGAAGAAAATATAAATAGACAAAGCAGACGGTTTTTATTAAAAGCAGTTGGTCATTCATTACCGCTTTTAAGAATCCTGTTTATACTTTTTGTTCTGCTGTTGGTTGCGTATTTCTGGCTGGTTCCTTATCTCGCAGTTCGCCTGGCAGAAAAAGTACCTGTTTCTTATGAAGAAGACCTGGGCCGGGGAATGTATAATGCAATGAAAGCCGGATTTAAAATTGATGAAAAAAGAACAGGGTACATCAATAACTTTTTTAACGGTTTAAACATTTCGTCACCTTATAACATTCATATTACGGTTGTACATGATGAGATTCCCAATGCCTTTGCAATGCCTGGTGGCAATATAATTCTTTACGATAAAATATTGGCCGGGATGGATAATTATAATGAACTGGCTGCTTTATTAAGTCATGAGTTTTCTCATGTACAAAATAAGCATACTACTAAATCATTATTCCGGCAAATGGGAACTTCAATATTTCTGAATGTTATTTCAGGCAATACCAGTGCGGTTAGCAATGCCCTTGTTGGCCAGGCGAATAATTTAAAAACCCTTTCCTATAGCCGCAGGCTTGAAAAAGAAGCTGACCTGGCAGGAGTACAAATTTTAGCGGCAAGGAAAATTGATTGTAATGGTTTTGCCGGATTGTTTGAGATGCTGAAAAAGCAAAGCAATATTCAGACTTCTGAATGGATGAGCAGTCATCCTGATCTTGAAAACCGTATTGAATATATTCAGAGAGATCCGGCATTTAATAAAAATGGAATTGTGGAAAATGAAACCCTGAAAGCCATTTTTATTAAAATAAAGGCGGGGAAATAGCAAAATCAAAAAGCCATAACATTGACAAAAGAAGTAACACAAACTTTCTTCGTAAACGTTATGGCTTTGAGAATACATTTTATTGAGCAAATGAAACTCTGGGCCCACCAGCAGCAAAAACGGCAAGCATCCGTGTTTTTTGCCCTGCGCTAAACATATACATACAGGCGTCATCCGTATAATCCATATAATTCATGGTCATTTCGACTGGGGTTCCGGTGCAGGTGCTGTAATGAGGATAAGAAGGACAACCGAAATTGGCTGTATTAGCTTGTGGCGTATCACCTACCTGGTCGTTACCGCAATTAGCATCACCCCAAATATGACGAAGATTCATCCAGTGTCCAACTTCGTGGGTAGCGGTGCGCCCTTTATGATACGGAGCCGTTACCGTACCAGTCCGGCCAAAAGCATTATTGTCCACAACTACACCATCTGTTGCAGAGCTGCCACCCGGAAATTGCGCATATCCTAGTATACCACCGCCCAGGTTGCACGACCATAAATTAAGTTTTGTCGTTGGGCTAGTGGGCGCAATTCCACCACCGGAAGTCTTTTTCATTGCATCATTGGTTCCCCAGCTTCTTTTGCTTGTGCTTTTGCGTATGATTTGGTCAAGAACAAAACGGACATTAACATTTCCTGATCTTACGGCCTGGAATATTGAAGGGGTCTTGTTATAATCTGTGTTTGTTGCTGCGAAATCCTCATTCAATACATCAATCTGCGATTGAATCTGGGCCTGTGAAATATTTTCTGACGAAGTCTTATATAGAACATTCACAACGACTGGTATTTCAATTATACCTCCAGCCAATAACCGAGCTTCTTCAGCCGGATTGCTGGCCATACGCCGCGTAAAAGATTCTATATCGTCCATGCGTTTTTGTAGCGAAGGATCGGCTTTTAATTGTTCTATTAACACATCATTGGAAGCGCAGCTTCGCTGATTAATTGCTACCGTTTCATCCAACTGATTGCTTTCATCATCAGGTCTTGCAGATTTATTGCAACTGAGGGTAATAAGTAGACTGGTTGCAAAAAAAAGGGTGAATTTTCTCATACATGTGCTTTTTTGGTTTATCTGTAGTTGTCTCAACTAAATGTCAGGTTAATATCTCTTCATAAAAAATATAGTTATTAACAGCTGGCAGGAACTGATTGGACACTGAAAGGATTGCCGGCTTTTAGTTAAACTTTAGATGATGGAACCAGTCTGAAGATACAACTTACAAGGATGAATGAGTTTGAAAAGGTGACAGGAAGTATTGTTTGAAGTTTAAAATGAGGAGCGACGCAATATTGAATAAATGACCGCTGAGGAACAACGATAGGGGTCCAAACATATGATTGCCTGAGTTTTATCTAAGCCATTATGATCCGTAGCCGGAAACTAAAAAGAGGCTGTCTCAAAAGGAGTATTTCACACAAGGGCGCAAAGAAGCAAAGAACGCCAAGAGATGAACTGTTAAGAATCAATCTTTCCTTTCTCAACATCTCTGCGGGATTATTTTAAAATAACACTATTGAGACAGCCTCCTTCTTTTCAACCTTATAATTATTAGCTAGGCAGATTTGTTTTTCCCAAGAGCGACGCGGTAAAGTATAAGACACATTAGCGCGAAGAAAGCAACTCCCAACCATTTATATCCTTCCATACCCAATACCGCCGGACTGCTTAATGAATGTTCGGTATTCACCTTCGCCAGTTTTTGACTGATGTTGTCACTGGCTGAAAGGAAAGCTACCAATACGCCGGCAATGGCTCCGCCTGCCACGAGGCCTGTCGCAAATAGATTTCCTTTGCCTAGATCTTCTTCTTCAGCCGCAATCGGTATCTCTTTCCTTTTATTTCTCCAGTCAACAACCCCACGGATGGCTCCGCCAATAAAAATGGGAAGGGTAGTAGATAATGGCAGGTAAATACCAATAGCGAAACTCAATGCCTTTATACCACACAATTCCATAACGATGGCGATAAACACGCCTACCAGTACAAACTGCCAATCAAGGTTAAATGATAAAATCCCTTTTATCAATGTTGCCATCAACGTGCCCTGTGGGGCAGGGTATAAGTCGGTACCGATGGCGTGTTGAATACCTTGTGCCGCCATGGCTGCCGTAGGAGTATCTAATATTTTTATGGTTGCCCCGATGGCAACCGAAGAAACGATGGCCCCGATGAAAAGGGCGATCTGTTGGTGTCTGGGTGTAGCGCCTACAATATATCCTGTTTTCAAATCCTGCGAAGTTCCGCCGGCATTGGCTGCCGCGATGCATATCATGCCACCCACTACCAGGGCCATGGGTTCGTAAATATGCCCGGTCCATTTTACGGCGATAAAAATTAAACAGGTGCCCATGAGCGTGGCAATGGTCATACCGCTGATAGGACTATTCGAAGAACCAATCAATCCCACAATACGGGAGGCTACCGTTACAAAGAAGGCTCCGAAAATTATAACGAGCAATCCTAATAATAATTTACTTCCAATGGAACTGCCGGGAATTAGGCTGTTGGGAAGCAGCGCAATCACCAATACAAGCGCGAGGCTGCCAATGCCAACCACTTTAATAGATAGATCTCTTTCTGTCCTTGGAATGACAGTAGGGGTACCTGTACCTGCCTTGTCTTTTTTTAGAGAGCCAATACTTCCCCTGAACGAAGAAATAATAGTAGGCATTGTTTTTATTAAAGTAATAAAACCACCGGCTGCTACAGCGCCCGCGCCTATCTGCCGCACATACGCCCGGTAGATAGCTGTTGACCAGTCTGCAAAACCATGTGTAACGGGATCCCATCCCCCGGGTCCACCCGCGGCAGTAATATCTTTGAGATAACCCAATTTTACCAGTTGCAAAGCGATAATACTTCCATTGTCATTTAACAAACTTGCGAGTAGAGGGGTGAACACAAACCAGCTTAATACACTACCTGCTACCAATATGCCGCCAATCTTTGGACCAATAATATAACCGACACCGAGATACTCAGGCGTGATTTCGCCACTTACTTTTGCGGACGGAAAAAACTTCTGAGTTTGCTTTGTCATGAATGCCGGGACTTCAGCCACTACATGAAATACTTTTGGGAGTAAAGCATAAACAAACGCAACTCCCAGACCCATGAAAGCGGTTTTGGAAAAATCACCTCCCCGTTCACCGGCCTTTAATACTGACGCGCAGGCTGTACCTTCGGGATAAGGTAAGGTGGCATGTTCATTTACAATTAACGACTTGCGGAGTGGAATCATCATCAGGGTACCAAGCATACCACCCACAATAGCCAAAATCAGAATGGTGAAATAATTAAAATAATTGGCGCTGCTGGCTTCACTTAAAAACAAAAACCCCGGTAAAGTAAATACTACGCCGCCGGCAATACTTTCTCCGGCAGAACCTGTTGTTTGTATAATATTATTTTCAAGAATAGTAGTCTTTAAAAATTTTCTACCCAGGGTGATGGCAATCACTGCAATGGGGATGGATGCTGAAACAGTAAGACCCGCTTTTAATGCAAGATAAACCGTAGAGGCACCAAAAATAATTCCAAAAGCAGCACCGGTTAACACTGACTTAATGGTAAATTCAGCCATATTGGTTTCTGGTGATACAAAGGGTTTGAACTTAGGTTGTTCAGCCATAGCAGTTGATTTTGTTGAAGTAAGGTAAATAAAAAAGTAATACAGTTTTTGTATTGCCTTTACAGGCATATAAAACGGATCAACGATATCTCTATTACATCATCTTCTGCAACTTTCTGGTAAGCAGGAATAACAGGAACGCCGCAACTCCACTCATGGCTACAAAAAGCATAAAGAAGTCATATAGGTTATTCATGTGGTAACCCAGAAAATAGGTTGTTTTCCCATCCGGGTATAGGGCACTTAATGAGCCGGCCAGTTTGTTGCCAAAAGCGTTAGCAGTAAACCAAACAGCCATTAATAAAGAAGCAAATTTAACAGGCGATAATTTATTCACCAGCGATAATCCGATCGGGGATAAACATAATTCGCCGCAGGTATGCAATGCATATAAAACGGTAAGCCAGATCATACTAACTTGTACGCCTGGTTGAATATTTTTCACGCCATAAGCAATCCACAAATAACCGAGCCCCACCAATAACAACCCCAGGGCCATTTTAGTAGGTGACGAAGGCTCTCTTTTTTTCAACATCAACCAGAACCAGGCAAAAAAGGGGGCAAACAAAATAATAAAAATCGAGTTCAGTGACTGGAACAAACTGGCTGGAATTTCACCGATGTTTATATTGTCTGGATGGTAGAGAATAAGAAAAATATTTCCGGCAATAACGGCCGCAGCCAGTAGGAATAAGAGAAAATAAGTAGTTAACCGTAATGCCTTGTCACTTGCGGAAGCAAGATTTTTAGAAACCTTCTGAAAAAGAGTGACGTCATAATAAAGTAAAGCGGCTGAAAAAACATAAATGATCCAGGAAGGGATATTCAATCCCAGGTAGCGGTTGGTTTGTTTGTCCGCGAAAAAAGTTAAAGAAGCGCCTGTCTGTTCAAAGGCGCTCCAGAAAAAAATTACGAAAAAACATACAACAATAATTACGGCGACCTTACTTTTTTCTATTGGCGTTAAAGATTTATCAGTATAAATGATGGCCGGAATAATTATAAAACAGGCAATCAGTAAATAGAAAATATAGCTGAATACTTTGGCATCAAAATAAAACAGGCCGATAACTAAAAAAGAAAGTACCGTCAAGCCAATAACCGTTAAAGCCGGGGACAAGGCTGCTTTCGGAGTTCCTGTAGGAATCATGCCCAGCACGTTCTTATCAGGATCTGTTACATATTTCCGGTGAAAGGCAAGTTGCACCAACACGCTTATTATCATGCCGATGCCTGCTACCAGGAAGGCCCATTTGAAATCTGCAGGATTACCAGTATCGCCTGCTAATCCGCAAACGAGGGGACCGATTGCTCCACCCGTATTAA
>JAOQAL010000801.1 GCA_025963615.1 Chitinophagaceae bacterium
AACCATCCCGGCTTCTTTTGCATTCACTTTCGGCACTATCAAACCTTTAAAACCTTCTTTTCTGGCTTGTATCGCGATCGGCAATGCACCTTTTATTGGCCGCACATCACCATCAAGGCTTAATTCACCCATGATAACATATTTTGACAACGCTTCATGATTGGCTAATTGTTCTGTAGCCCCAAGCAAACCAATTGCAATCGGCAAATCAAATGCTGTTCCACTTTTTTTGATATCGGCAGGAGCGAGGTTTACTACAAATCTTGTGCGCGGCATGGTAAAACCATTTGTTTTAATTGTACTTTCCACCCGTTGCAGGCTTTCTTTAACCGCATTATCCGGCAAGCCTACCATCATATAATCCTTGCCGGTAGCCATCCAGTTTATTTCAACAGTAATAGTAATAGCTTCTACACCATATACCGCACTACCAAAAGTTCTTACAAGCATGATTTGAAGGTAGAGAAAATAAACGTTCAGCCGGGTGGTTACCAAATAATAACCGTGCGCTTGATTTTAAATAAAGCAGATGAATACTTTATGAAGTAGAAAATAATAAACTATAATTGGGTCAACTTCAAAATCAAATACCTCAAAGTTATTTCCCTTCAAATAAAAGATTGATATCGGGGTCTGCAACCAGCTTAACTATTTTTTCAGAAACATTTAAAGGGAAAGTTTCTTCCTTTTTGGTGATATTTAATTTTTCAATTTTTGTTTTTCCCGAATTGGTATGCAGTTCGATCTCCAGCGGAAAAGTAAAAGGTGATTCCTGTAGCTGTTTGATTGTAATGAGTAATTTTTTATTCGCAGCGGTTTTCCATGAAATATTTAATTGGGGTTGTCCGGCGGTATAAAGCCATTGTGTAAAAAAAGATTGAAGATTTTTACCGGAAACTTTTTCAAATATTTTTCTAAGATCATCCGTATCCGCATTCTTTCCGGCATATTCAGCATAATATTCGCGGATGCCTCTCCAGAATAACGTGTCGCCTAATTGCCTGCGGAGCATATGCAAAACCCAACCGCCTTTCTGGTAACTATTGGCATTCAATAATTGCATGTAATCAATGGTAGCTTCATCTACAACCGGGTGATTGCTTTCTTTGGAGTAAGCAATGGTCTCCTCACGATCTTTCTTCAACATCTGCCGGGCGGTATCCAAACCATATTTATTTTCGAAATAAAGTATGGTGAAATAAGTCGCGAAACCTTCACTTAACCATAAATGCGCAAATGATTTTTCAGTCGCCATGTTTCCAAACCATTGATGTGCAATTTCATGAGCCAGTAAATCTTCATTCTGCCGGGTGCCGGTGATTGATTTTTCTGAATAAAAAATAGTATTGGCATTTTCAAGTCCGCCAAAGGTTGTTTTGGATTCTACATTCGCTAATTTTTTATATCCGTAGGGCCCTACATTGGAAATAAAGAACGGCAGGATTTCGGTCGCCTGCGCATAATCAAAAAAACCCTTGTCTCTTTCTTCCGGATATACCCAACTATAAACAGGAATGCAATTCACGAAGCCGGATAAGTTCACTGCAAAATCCGCAGCACCAATCGCCATGACTTTGGTAGAAATGGGAACCTCTTCTTTCCAGTGTGTTAATTTCAAATTATTGGGAAGATTGGTTTCTTCTACCTGTAGTCCATTTGCAATAACCTGGTAGTGTTGCGGAGCCGTTACGATAAATTCCACAGATGCCTTATCGGCAGGATCATCATGACAGGGAATCCAGTTGTGACCCCGGTTGGGCCAGTTGTCGGCAAAAAAAGTTCTGTGCCCGAATTTATTTTTTGAAATGATAAGACCGTCGGCAGGGATGCCTTTATAATTTATAGTGAAGGTAGACTCGTCGCCGGCTTTTGTTTTGACTGGCAATTTAATTGTCAGGTGATCATCCCGTTGAATTGCCTCAAGCAGCCTGCCCTTTTCAATTACTGAAACCACGGTCATTCCTTTGCCGTTTGCAGCAGAAGTAAGATCAAGTATCAACTGATCTGTCACTTCCGGAAAATGAATTTTTATTTCCGCTTTACTGGTAATACTGTCTGAGGCATCTGATAATTCGATTTGAATACGGTAGTGCAGAACATCCATATTATTGGCAGGCTGACTATCGGCTGTCAAAGCCAGTAATAATGGGAGTAGTGATAGGGTTAAGATTTTCATCAGCGTAATCCGGTTTATTTATATTTTGAAGTTTTAGGATGAAATGTTTCCCAGGAATGCCAAAATTCCTGGGATGCCTGTACTGGTATTAGTTGCTCGCCTTTCAGGGGACCTTCCACGCAGATACCCTCAAGATTCCAGGTGGAATGGGTAGTAAGATCTTTTAAGTTGTTATCGCTGATTTCAAATTGCAGCGATCGGTGGTTTATTTCGCGGCTCCAAACATGATAAGAGGCGGTATCAGCTTCCAATGCGATAATAACTGGCAGTTGGGGTAATGAATCATTGATTATTCTTTTGGCCACCAGGGTATTCCAGTCATAGGCTTTTGATTGCCCTTTATATTCAATGCCGATGACCCAGGATTTAAATTTCCAGGAAACGCTGTCTCTTTTTTCCAGGTTGCTTTCAATGGTGCCTTTATCAAAACCCGCCAGGTCCTCATATTGTTTTTGAAATGCGGTGTCTGGTTGCAGTACGGATGAATTCGGATGGGCCCGGAACCAGGAAGCCAATGTTATTTGTTGTGAGGGGATTTCCTTTAAGGCTGTTCCCTTCAGTGGACCAGTGATAGCGATACCGGTTGCCTGCTGCCACCAGCTTTTGGTGGTATAATCTTCAAACATCGCATTGAAATGATCCATACCCACCAGCCGGAAACTTTCTTTTTTGCCATTTACAAAAGGACTGTATACACGGCCGGTACGGCACACGGTACAATAAGTAATTATGACAGCTTCTCCACCAATAGTATCCTGAACCTGGTGATGATAGCCGATAATTTCGATGGGATAGGCTTTTGATTCGCCATGGAGCGAAACGCCTAATACTAATTTATCAGTGGCTACTTTATTGACGTCACTGGCTGCGAGATGTTTAGTGCGCGGCTGGTAAAACATTTTATCCGCCAGGAATTTAAAATTGATAAAATAAAATAGTGAACCATACAGAACTGCAAAGAAAATAAATACAATTTTTTGCGGGTTTCTCCAGCGGGCAGATCCGGGTAATCCAGCTACCACCAGCAGTATAGCAGCGATGCGTATATATAAAATATAGTTGTGAAGGAAATAAGCCATATCAATGGTATCCGATTGCTGACTACCAGGAAATGGCATAATAAAGTATACCTGTAAAATTTCCGCTGCAAAAAGAATCAATACACCGGTAATGAGAAATAATTTTTTCATGGTGCAGGTTGTGACGAAGGCGTGAATTTACAATTTATCCAAAAGTTCCACCACTTTTTCTCTTTTTAGTATTACATAACCCAGGCGGTCGTCGCTGACGCCTTCTTTCAATTGGTAACTGAATTCAAGCTGATCATCTTTCACCTTCGTTTCAAAATACCTGAAATCAATGTTGGGATAGACTTTTAACTCTTCGCCAATTTCATATAAATGGGTAGACAGGATAAATACGGAGCTTTTTATTTTGATCAGGCCTTTGATAACGGTGGTAGAACATTTCATAGCATCCTGCACGTTAGTGCCTTTAAAAAGCTCATCAATCAATACCAGCCATTTTTTGCCGGTATTGATTTTTTCTATCGTGTTCTTGATACGTTGTACTTCGTTAAAGAAAAAACTTTCCCCTTTCGCGATATTGTCCACCACATTGATATTGCTTAACAAGCCACCAAATAAGGTCAGCTTCATGTGCTGGGCGGGTACGCCCATGCCAATATGCGCCAGGAAAACAGATGAACCTACTGACTTTATCAACGTGCTTTTTCCCGCCATGTTTGCTCCCGTGAGAAATAAAAAATTATGCCGGGGATTTAACCCGATATCATACGCAACAGGTTGCCGTAATAGAATATGGTATAGGCCTTTTGCTTCAATAAGCGGATCTTCGCTTTCAATAAATTCAGGAAAGCTGAGATTAAATGTTTTTACTGCAACCGCCATACTGAACCAGGCATCCAGGCGGCTGAAAATGTTGATCAATTCCAAGGAGTCTGTTTTATACCGGCCGCGCAGGTAATATCCAAAATAAAGGTTCTGAATAGTTGAAAATTTTTCTTTTGGATTGGTGTCTGCGAGTTTCCGCAGTGGCTCTTCCTTTAATAATTGTATAATGCGGTCGATATAAATTTTAAAATAGAGCGGGAGGTCAAGCCCTTCAAACTGGGCCGCCAGTTTTTTCATTCCCCTGTAAAAATCAGCAAAATGGTTTATGGAGAATTTGATCATCGAATAGTCTTCCGTGTGAAGTAGTTTATACATTACACTGCTAAATGCGTTCGGTTTTTCAGGCATTGGGTCCACCGGGTAATCCAGGAAGCGCTCTATCATGATAATCGTTCCGTTTGTTATGGCCTCCGGCCAGTCCTCCGTATGTTCTATTAAGGTGCGGATGATTTGCTGCGTGCCCAGTATTTTTTTTATATCACTATGAGGCTCGGTAAAAAACTTGCGCAGCCAGTCTTTCCCACCCACCGTGCGTGTAAAATTCAGTTTGTGAAAAATAGAAAATTCCTCCTCCTGATGAAAGATGGATATGTCGCTGAATGATATTTTGTCTATTTCCATTTGCAGTAAATGGGTGAAAGGTGAATGTTGAACTTTCTTATTGCTTCATCATTGACTATTCACGGTTTTATCTTTCAAATTTTAGCCGTTGCCCTTGCTGAGATTCATTCCATACAGGATTCCATAATTAATTTTTCCCGCCTGGGGCGGGACAAGCATAAACTAAACGGACGTTTACAAAAGTATGGGTAATAGCTGCTGGAAAAGTAAAGCCTTCCAGGGGACTCCAGCCGCATTTATATAAAATGTTTTCTTTGCTGACCGTACTTGTCTGGTTCAAGTCAACGATTACGAGATCGGCCTGATAACCTTCACGGATATAGCCTCTTTCTTTTATTTGAAAGCAATCTGCCACGGCATGGCTCATTTTTTGTACAATTTTTTCCAACGAAATTTTTCCCAGCTTATAATAATGCAGCATCAATAATAAAGAATGCTGCACCAATGGCAAACCAGCGTGTGCTTTTAAATAGGGTTCATTTTTTTCGGCCCATGCATGCGGCGCGTGATCGGTGGCAATTACATCCAGCCTGTCATCCAGTAATGCTTTCCACAGGCCTTCACGGTTATCCGGCGCTTTGATCGCCGGATTGCATTTGATCTGGTTGCCCAACCTCGCATAATCATCGCTGGTAAAATGTAAATGATGCACACACACTTCAGCCGTTATTCTTTTTTCAGTTAATGGCAGCATATTGCTGAAAAGCTGCAATTCCCGTGCTGTGGAAATATGAAGAATGTGTAAACGCGTGTTATATTTTTTGGCGATCTGGATGGCATAGAAAGAGGATTCAAAACAGGCTTCTTCATCCCGTATCAAAGGATGGTCGGAAGCCGTCAGCCCGCCGGTGGTTGATTTTTCAGCCGTTAGTCTCTCAAGATTTCTTTTAATGATTCGTTCATCTTCGCAATGCGTGGCGATCAGCACTTCACTTTCGCTGAATATTTTTTCCAGTGTCAGGGCATTGTCAACCAATAAATTTCCTGTAGAAGAACCCATAAATATTTTAATGCCGCATACTTCATTTTTTTTGTCGTTTACTTTAAGTACTTCATCAGCATTATCATTTGACGTGCCCATAAAAAATGAATAATTGGCCAGCGATGTATTTCGGCCAATTTCATATTTCTGTTCCAGCAGTTCCTGTGTGAAAGCCGGAGGCACAGTGTTTGGCATTTCCATGAAACTGGTTACCCCCCCGGCTACGGCCGCTTTCGACTCTGTATAGATCGTCGCTTTATGTGTTAAACCCGGTTCACGGAAATGTACCTGATCGTCGATAGCGCCCGGCAATAAGTACCGGCCTTCGCCATTAATTTCTGTTACATTTTTATCGTGCAGGCTAATCTGCGGCAATACTTTTTCAATCCGGCCGTTTTTGATCAGAACATCCGCCGCGCTGATCTGCCCTTCATTGACAACCTGTATGTTTTTTAACAGATATATTTGCATAATTTATTCCGATAATCAAAAAGCCAATACTGCATGCAATATAAGCAAACCCTTGTAAGACTATTCCTTGTCCTCGTACCTTTTATAACGGTGGCCCAAACCACTTATTTACCACAGGGTGATAAACAAAACATTTTACTGGAGCGAATGGAAATAAAGGCAGGAAAAGATTCTATCCTGAATTTTTCGAAAATAAAGCCCTTCAGCCGCAAGCAACTCATTAATGGGGTTGGTAATTATATAAGGCAATATGGCAGCACCCTTTCAAAAGTGGATGCGTATAATCTCCGGAGCCTTTATTTAAACAACATCGAATATATTCCTGCCGATGACCTTGAAAAATATAAAAGCAAAAGGCCAATTCTAAAAAATTTTTACCGCACTCCCGCCAATCTTTTTGAAGTGCATGTAAAGGATTTTGACCTGGTGGTGAATCCCGTGATTCAATATGTGGTATCAAAAGAAAAAGATAATGACCAGCGCTTGTTTTTAAATACCCGGGGGTTGACCTTGCGGGGACGCATCGCCAACAAGATTGGGTTTTATACCTACCTCACCGACAACCAGGAACGGGATCCGGCTTATGTGCAGCAATGGATCAGTGACCGGACGGCTGTACCGGGTGAAGGTTTTTATAAAACATTTAAAGCGGCCGGTGGGTTTGATTATTTTGATGCCAGGGGATATATTACGTTCAACGTAACAAAATATATCGATGTAGCTTTTGGGTATGATAAAAATTTTATCGGAAATGGTTACCGCAGTTTATTCCTGAGCGATTTTGGTAACAGCAATCTTTTCCTGAAGCTGAATACCAGAATCTGGAAGCTGAATTACCAGAACCTGTTTATGGAACTGGCCAATGCAGACCCGGCGACAGGGGATCGGCTGGTGGGTAAAAAATACGCGGCTATCCATCACCTGGATATGGATATTACCAAGTGGCTGAACATTGGCTTATTTGAAGGCATTATATTTGGCCGTAAGGATCATTTTGAATTTGGATATTTAAACCCGATTATTTTTTACCGTTCCGCGGAACAACAGAATGGAAGCTATGATAACTCCTTATTGGGTTTGGATTTTAAAGGGAATATTGCAAAGCGTTTCCAGGTATATGGCCAGTTGATGCTGGATGAATTTTTATTATCAGAAATAAAAAAGAACCGGGGTTGGTGGGCTAATAAGTGGGGTATCCAGGTTGGAGCTAAATATATTGACGCCTTTGGAATAAAAAACCTGGATTTGCAGGTGGAACATAACCGGGTGCGTCCCTTTACTTACTCGCATAATGATTCAGTTGCCAACTATACACATTATAACCAGCCACTGGCCCATCCCTTAGGGGCCAATTTCGAAGAATCAATATTCATAGCACGATATCAGCCCGCGCCGAAATGGATGGTGCAGTTTAAAGCCATTTATTATGTGCAGGGCCGCGATTCTTCGGCGGCGAGTTACGGTTCAAATATCTTTTTACCTAATGTACCGCCTTACCGTACCGAAATCTACGGTTATAATATAGGTTCCGGCTGGAAAACAGATGTGCTCTATGCTTCATTATTGCTTTCCTACGAACTGCGGGAAAATCTTTTCCTGGAACTAAGTGCCGTTGGCCGCAGGCAGGAAACTAAAACAGCACCGGTTACTTCGCAAAAAACAACTGTTGTTTCGGTCGGAGTCAGATGGAATATGCATAGAAGGGAATTTGATTTTTAAGGTTTCGCGCAAAATGGAACGTCCAAGGTTCCGGAAAATACTTTTATATAAGTAAAGTAGACCAAGATGAAGAATCGAACAATTGATCTTCCTGCGGATATTATATTGATCGGCGCCGGTATCATGAGTGCTACGCTGGGCACGTTATTGAAGCAACTAGACCCACTATTAACGATAGAAATTTTTGAAAGGCTGGATGTTGCCGCAGCTGAAAGTTCAGATGCATGGAACAATGCGGGTACCGGTCATTCCGCTTTTTGTGAACTCAATTACACCCCGGAGCAACCCGGTGGCAGGATTGATACCAGTAAAGCCATTAAAATTGCCAGCAGCTTTGAAGAGAGTAAACAGTTTTGGGCTTTTCTCAGCGAAAAAAACATTTTAATACCGCCCGGATTTTTTATAAAAAGCATTCCACACATGAGTTTTGTGTGGGGTGATCACGTTGCTTATCTTAGAAAAAGGTATGAGGCATTAATTGTAAATCATTTATTTGCGGCTATGCAATACAGCGAGGACGTAAACCAATTGCTGGAATGGATGCCGTTGGTGATGGAAGGCCGCGATAACATGCAACCGCTTGCTGCTACAAGAATGGATCTGGGTACGGATGTTAATTTTGGGTCGCTTACCCGCTCCTTATTCAAACACCTGGAAACTTTGCCGGGAGTAAAAACGCATTTCAATCACGACGTTGAAGATATAGTCCGTGGGGGTGACGGAATGTGGGAAATAAAAGTAAAAGGCTTAGCCACAAGAGATGCAAGAACGGTGAAGGGCAAATTCGTATTTATCGGTGCCGGTGGCGGATCGCTTCCTTTGCTGCTTAAATCAGGCATACCGGAGAGTAAGGGGTACGGCGGTTTTCCAGTGAGTGGCCAATGGCTTAAATGTATTAATCCTGCTATTATTGAACGTCATCATGCAAAAGTGTATGGTAAAGCCGCCGTAGGTTCGCCGCCCATGTCGGTGCCGCATCTGGATACCCGTATGATTAAAGGTAAACGGGAATTGCTTTTTGGCCCTTATGCCGGATTTAGCACTAAATTTCTAAAACAAGGTTCTTTAATGGATTTGCCAAAATCATTGCGACTTAGCAATATTGTTCCTTTGATGGCGGCAGGACTTCATAATATTCCACTTACTAAATATTTAATACAACAGGTAACCCAGTCACCCCAGGAAAGACTTGCCGCGTTGCGTGAATATCTACCACTAGCGCAAATGGAAGACTGGCAACTTGCAACCGCGGGGCAACGGGTGCAGGTCATTAAAAAAGATGAAGAACAAGGAGGCATACTTGAATTTGGAACCGAAGTAGTGAGTGCTCAGGATGGGAGTATCGCGGCAATTCTCGGTGCCTCCCCCGGTGCCTCAACTGCTGTATCGATTATGCTGGGATTAGCGAAGCGTTGCTTTCCGGCTCAATATTCCAGTGAATTATGGCAACGTAAATTAAAGGAAATGATTCCTTCTTTTGGCCAGTCATTGCATGAAGATCAGGTTTTGTGTGAAAAAGTAAGAAAATGGACCAGTAGCGTGCTGGGATTAAACAGATAAAATTGTAATTATTCCAGATTCGATATTATCCTTCCAGGTGTATGCTAAACACAATCATCCGGGATAAAATGCGATCCAATACATTAGAATATTTCAGGCTTTCATCCCGGCTATGCAGGTTGTTGAGGCCGTTACTGATCTTAACTTCAGGGGAAAAAATAAAACTTGGGAAATAAAAATTGAAACCTACCCCCGCTTCGAACCCATAATCAAATGCTTTGATTTTTACCAGTTCTTCTGCTTTTCGTGCACGGGCATTAGAGGCCAGATCAAAATCAGTCTTCACGCCGCCAAGCATATACACACGGAAATTACCGATTCGATCGCTGTTAAACTTTAATTGAAGTGGAAAACTCACCAATACGGATTCCACTTTTTTTGTAACATTGGTGCCCAGGTCCATGTCTGGATACTTAAGTGTATAAGAAAGATGGCGTTCCGTAAACATCAATTGCGGGTTCAGCCGTAGTTCAAATCGATTGGACAAGCGGGCTGTAGCAATAAGTCCCAAGCCAAAGCCACTGGCATTACCGGGTTCAGCTACCATGACGCTATCATATTGCAAAAAGCGGGGATGCAGGTCCGTTTGGAACCTTGCCAGGTTAACGCCTAATGTTATGCCGAAATAATAAGGTTTGCTGTCGTGATCTTCCAGGTTAAGCTGTTGTGCATGTGAAAAGTGACAGGATAGCGAGAGAGTCAATAAAACCAATACATGAATTACCGGCTGACGGGCTTTCTTCCTGAATAAATGCAACATATACCTAAGCTTAGAGTTTTATATGAGGTAGCGGAATAACCTATCGTATTCAAAATATCTATGAATTGCTGGCGGTCTGGGAAAGCTTTGGCTGATTCATTAAGGTATTTGTAAGCCTTTTTATTTTGCGAAAACAAGCCGGCCATCTGTGGGGCCACAAGGCCCATATAAAGATTATACAATGTCCGGATAGCTGCATTTTTAGGTTTGGAAAATTCCAGAACCACCAATTGACCTCCGGGCTTCAATACCCTTAACATTTCTTTTAACCCGTCCTCCAGCGTTTCAAAATTCCGTACCCCAAACGCTACTGTTATGGCATCAAACGTATCCCGGGGAAAGTTTATTGTTTCACTATCCCCTGACTGGAGGCTAATAACATGCGTAAGTCCTTCTTTTTCAATCTTATTTTTTCCCACAGCCAGCATTTGCTCCGAAATATCAATGCCCGTTATTTTTGCTGGTTTTAGCAGTTTTGCGCTCATGATTGCCATATCGCCCGTACCGCTGGCCACATCCAGGATCCACTGCGGATTGTCTTTTTTTAAAAGTCCAATTGCCTTTTTTCTCCAGCCCTTGTCAATACCTGCGGAAAGTACCCTGTTCAACAGATCATAGCGACAGGCAAGCCCATCAAACATTTTTGTCACCTGTTCCTTCTTCCCCGTGCTTTTGTCATCAAACGGCGTGATATGATCGTGTGGTAAGCTAGTTGCCATGGGGCGCAAAGTTAGGTCATGATGGGCAAGCAACAAGCTGTGAGCTACAGGCAACAAGCTGTGAGCTGCGAGCTATGAGCTGCGAGACTTGGGAAGGCTACCGTACTATTGGTCTTGTAGCATACAGCTTACAGCTTGCAGCTTGCCACATGCCGCTTCTTCAAGTTTCTTCATTTATCTTGCACTGCAAATGGAAATAGTCTCAGCACAATATTTAATCAGTAATCCCACGGTGGAGAAAAGTCCCAAACCTGACAGGCCGGAATATGCATTTATCGGGCGCAGTAATGTCGGTAAATCATCTTTGATAAACCTGATTTGCAATAACAGTAAACTAGCCAAGATATCGGGAACACCGGGTAAAACACAATTGATCAATCATTTTGAAATTGTATCTGATGACAAGAAGAAATGGTACCTGGTTGATTTACCTGGCTATGGT
>JAOQAL010000826.1 GCA_025963615.1 Chitinophagaceae bacterium
CTTCGGGGAAGGATTTAGGATGGGGCCTGAGATTCACGGCTGTAACATGAACTGTATAAGAATTGATCTCTGCGGGATTATTTTAGAATATTTCACGCAAAGGACGCAAAGATGCAGAGAACGCAAAGGGATGATCTGTTAAGTTCCTTTTTCAACCTTCCAAAAGCATTAAGTAAAGTGCAAAAGCAGTAAAAAAAATAACTATCCGCAGAATCTTATTCATAACTGTTGGTTTGGCACAAGATAAAATTTCACCACCTTCCAGTCAACAGTAGTTTCACAGAAAAAACGCATACAATTTACCGTAAAAATATTTCAATCCGGTAGCTGTGGGAATGGATATTTCCCCAAAGTCTATGAAGGCATACAGGTTGTATTAGGACCCAATGGATAGAACATTTTGACACTGGTGGCACTACGCAGGGATTGCGCACTGGCGTCAAGTTAATTTTGATAAAAAGTCTGTTCTGTGCTGTCAACGCAGTAGCGATATAGCATCAAAGTCACAGTAGTACAAAAGCCTCATCAGGGAACCAGCCCGAAAACAGCCTGTCCCGATTTTTTTCGGGACGCTGTTCGTTCTCGGGGGCCTTTTTGTCGCAGATCCCGATAGCTATCGGGAATTCTTTTTGGCCACACAAAAAGAAAGAAAAAAAGCAACCAAAAGCTCATTTGATATCCTAGAGTTCAACGATGAGATAACCTTTCCCGGATTATTCTGTGGCAAAGATTTAAAGGAATGATCTTCGGTTTGTTTTAAAGCCATGGATATTGCACCAAGCCTTGCCACCCTGCTGCATATCCAGTCACCCAATGGCTGCGTCGGCAATGTCGTTGAACCAGTAATAAAATAGTTTCCCCCACTAAATAGGATGCCACATTGAGGTATTTTATTTGTAACTTTTAAGGCAATTCTGCATTAACCCAATCGTGATGAAAACGCTAGCCTTTATTTGCCTCCTGCTTTTTATAAGACCTGACATGTCGTTAGGTCAACCCGGCAAAGCAGATAGCCTGGATTTTTTCAGGGATGAAACGGTGGTTGAAATGAAGTTATCAACAGATTTCAAAAAACTTCGGGCTTCAAATAAAATTAATGACTACCAGCCTGCAACGGTCAGTTGCCTGATCAAAGACAGCACCACTACAGAAACTATAAGATTATGTGCCCGGGGACAATACCGGAGAAAGAACTGTTATATACCTACCATATTATTGGATTTTAAAAATACTTCTTCTCCAAAATTAAGCTGGCTGGGTAAATTAAAACTCGTTTCGGGATGTGCTACTTCGAGTTACAATGAACAGTTATTATTAAAAGAATGGCTTGTTTATAAAATTTACAACCTGATAACGGATAAAAGTTTCAGAGTAAGGCTATTAAAAATAACGTATGATGACCCCAAAAAAAAGATAAAAACATTTACCCAATATGCGTTTGTAATGGAAGATGCAAAAGATGTAGCCAAAAGAAATAAATGCCGGGAATTCAAAAAAACAAAAATTAAAACCGAGAATACCGACCGGCAGCAAATGACTATTGTAGCGCTTTTCCAGTATATGATCGGTAATACAGACTGGACCGTTCCGGGTGGTCATAATATCCGGTTGATTCAGTTAAAGAAGGATTCATTATCCCGTCCTTTCGTAATACCGTATGATTTTGATTATTCGGGATTGGTTGACGCCAATTATGCTATTCCGGCAGAAGCGCTTGGCACCACATCCGTTACAGAAAGAGTTTACCGGGGATTTCCGCGAACGATGGGAGAACTGGAAATAGCCCTGGATATTTTCAGGCAACAGGAAGACAGCATTTATTCACTAATTAAAAATTTTAAAGCCCTGGACCCCTATCACCAGAAAGCCATGATCACGTATCTATATGAGTTCTATAGCCTGATTAAAATTAAAAACATGGTAAAACTTACTTTTATTGACGGTGCCAGAACAGAATGAAATAATACTCATTTAAAACGTTGATGCTTATTAATCCGGCATTTTTACAAGTCTGTATTACTCCCTGTAAACGATTTAGGTTCGGACAACCGCTTAGTTAGTTATTATCAGTTTTTATCTTTGGCAACTATTTTTTCAAAATAGGAATAGCTTTTCCTGTTCTTTCATTGCAGATGTGCTTCGCTACGGTATATTCGTTCACAGACTGCTCAATTTTCCGAGCGGCAGGATCATCATTGACCTGTTGTTGACGGGCAGCAGACGTTATACCTATCCTTCGCATTTCTTTAAGCGTATATTTCCCAGTTTCAACCCCGAAATCTTAACATGATCGTTTCAGGGCCTGCTTTCATCCTTTATAGACTCTATCAAAAGATTATCTGGCGAATTTTTCCCTGGTGGTTCATTGACTGCCTCCTTGCTGGCCTCAGTCTGGATATGCAAACCCCGTTGCCAGCATCCTGTTTGACCGGGTAGCCAATCGCCCGCCCTTATAATGAGAATTGGTCCAACTCAGTCAGTTCCGGCCGCAAACCGGGGGGCCGGTATTGCTGCGGCCATTGCGTTCCGCCTTGAAGCGCGGACAGGGTCAAAAAATATAATCCAGGTTGCCTCTTAAAATTGTTTTCATTTTTATAACCGGTTTTCATGGCTTATTTACGGTAAAAATTCCTAAATAGTAATAAACCTTTTCCACGCAGCATTTTCCCTGAGGAAAAACTCTTAAATTCGTAACAAACACAAGTCAACATGGAGTTAAGACAGCAATTCAACCAGGCCGTCTCAGAAAGTAAAGATTTATCAAACCGCCCAAGCCAGGGAACATTATTGCAACTTTATTCTTTATACAAACAGGCCAATGAAGGAGATGTGAATACCGACCCCCCGGCCAACCCATTTGATTTTGTGGCCAAAGCCAAGTACGAAGCATGGCAAGCGCTAAAAGGTAAAACAAAAGATCAGGCCATGACGGAATATATTGACCTGGTAATGAAATTAAAAGAGTAATCGTGGCAATGATCAGCTTTCAGGTAAATTTCATCAATTCATCCAACGCTTCACCAAGGCAATCTCCAGCAGAAATTTTTCGGGCCAGCGGTTTCATATTATCTCTCATCAACTGATATTGTTCAATAGAAAGTGAGTCGATCCTTTCCTGTATTTCATGGAGGCTGTTAATTGTAATACCAATGCCATATTTCTTAACCAGGGGCGCCGATGCGGCCATTTCAGGTACAATTAGCGGTAAACCGCTAATAATGTAAAGAGATAATTTATGATGGCTGATATACTGCATGTAGTTGCCTAAACTACCGCCAGGTTTTTCGATTGAATCCCCATCCCAAACCAGGCCAAAAGCACCTTCAAGCCGTTCAGGAAGCTCATAGGGCTTAAAAAAACCTTTAAAGGTGGCATTAGCCTGCGAACTCATCGTATCGGTGCAACCCGGTCCATATAAGTTGAAATGCAATTCCGGAGATTTCAATTGCAGTAGATCCAGCTTCGCCAAAAAAGTACTCTTCTCAAGGTTGCCGGCAAATACGATCTGTTTATTTTTTTCCCGGTCACCCCAAAAAGGGTTTGCCAGGAAATCAAAGAACTCAATTGAAACGATAGCGGTGACCGGAACCTGCGCTTGCAGCCACTGACGCATGGCATCATTATGAACAATAAAATACCTGTATCGCTTTAATTCGGCAATCTCCTTTTTCAGCAGTTGTTCATCACCATCTTTGATTCCATCAATATCAGCAATAAAACAAACAAGCCGCCGGTCTCCTTTTAACCTGAGTATTCTCAATAACAGGCGGCTCATTTTCGCAAACACAGGGAACAAAAAAACAAGTGAAGCGCCGCGCGGAATTGTAAAAAATATTTTTAGTAAATAAAAGAAACGGCTTAGTTTAGCCCTCATTGAAAAATCAGCATAGTGAGGAAATAGCAGCGGAGTAAAATTTTTCAGCGACAAAATTTTTTCAGCATCTACATAGCCTATGCCGCCGTGAAAAAACTCATTCGCTGAATATTGCCGGATAAAAAAACGGTTATTCCTCATATATATATCCGTCCTGTAATGTAAAACAATCCTTACGAAAGTAAAGATTATCGCCAGCATTAAAAAGTCGAAAAGGCTTTGACTATCTTTACCGCTAAGCCAGCCACTGTATGCAGGAAACAGAAATAAGAATCACACCGCCAAAATCGTTCGCGCCTGGGCTGTCAGAAATCTGGCAAAACCGGGAATTACTTTACTTTTTTGTATGGCGTGATGTGAAAGTAAAATACAAACAAACTTACCTGGGTATTTTATGGGCTATTCTGCAACCTGCTTTGCTGATGGGTATTTTTTATTTTGTATTCTCCCGTACGTTGAATATATCGGTTGGAATGAATTACCCGGTTTTTACATTCTCCGGGCTCATTTTATGGAGCTTTTTTTCCTCCGGTATTACTAACAGCAGCGAAAGTCTTATTAATAATTCAGCGATACTCCGGAAAATTTACTTCCCCAGGATCCTTATTCCGCTTTCCTCATTGCTGACTGCCATAATTGATTTTGTGTTTGCGTTTATTTTACTCTTTATTTTATTATTTGTTTTTAAACAGACACTCCGGTGGGAAGCTATTTATTTATTTCCACTGGCTATTATAATTACCTTTCTCTCCTCATTCAGTATCGGCACCCTGCTTTCCGCGTTAAATGTAAAATACAGAGATTTCCGTTACCTGCTACCCTTTTTGATTCAACTTCTATTTTTCAGCTCGCAGATAGTGTACACTATTCATTCTATTGATATTGCTTTTATAAAACCACTGCTTTATATTAACCCTTTGAATGGAGCGTTGGAATTATTCAGAAGTGCGTTTCATTCAGAAACCATTTACCTGACCGGCGTATTTATCAGTTGTATGTCCACGCTGGTTCTCCTGACGGCCGGCCTGTTCTATTTTAAAAAAACAGACGCCTATATTGCCGACCTGTTGTAATTATGAAGCCAATTATCGAAATAAAGCAACTGGGCAAAAAATACCGTCTTGAAAAATATGACAGGTACCTTGCCTTGCGGGATGTAATAAGCCACGGGATAAAAAATATCCTGACTCGCTCAAAAGTAAAAAAAGAAGATTTCTGGGCCCTGCAACAGGTCAACCTGCAGATTGAACCTGGAGAACGTTTAGGTATTGTGGGAAAAAATGGAGCTGGTAAAAGTACGTTACTGAAAATACTGAGCCGGGTAACATCTCCTACAACTGGTGAAGTGGTCATCCGGGGGAGAATGGCCAGCCTCCTGGAAGTAGGAACAGGTTTTCACCCAGAATTAACAGGTAAGGAAAACATTTATCTCAACGGCGCTATATTGGGCTTAAAGAAAAAAGAAATTGATCAGCAATATGATGCCATTGTTGATTTCAGCGGTATAGAAAAATTTCTATCAACACCGTTAAAGAATTACAGCAGTGGCATGCAACTGCGGTTAGCATTCGCCGTAGCGGCTCATCTTGAACCGGAAATACTGCTTATTGACGAGGTACTGGCTGTCGGAGATATGGAATTTCAAAAGAAATGTATTGGGAAAATGGAAGAAGTAAGCAAGCAACATGGTAGAACGGTTTTGTTTGTGAGTCATAATCTCCAGGCTGTAAATAATTTTTGCAACCGGGCGGTGCTGCTGGAAACCGGAAGAGTTATATCAATTGATACAGCCGAAAAGATCACCGCCGAATACATAAAAAAAAATCAATCAACTGGAACAAAAGAATATATCGCCCCCCTGGCTCAATGGGCTGCGCCCATTTTTATCAAACAAGCCA
>JAOQAL010000032.1 GCA_025963615.1 Chitinophagaceae bacterium
ACGACCAAATCTATTCTACTGCGTCTTGCACAACAGGAAGTAAAGCGCCAATCTTATATATTTTGGATAAAGAAAATGGAATCGAATCCGGCTTTATGGTGACGGTACATTCTTTTACCGCCGATCAGAATTTGCAGGATGCGCCGCACAAGGATTTGCGCCGTGCCAGGGCCGCTTCTTATTCCATCATCCCCACAACTACCGGCGCAGCTAAAGCGATTGGCAATGTTCTGCCAAACCTGCAGGGAAAAATGGATGGTTATTCTTATCGGGTTCCTGTCATTGACGCATCCATTGTTGACTTATCCATCAACCTGCTCAAAGAAGTGACCGTTAGCGAAATCAACACAAAGCTACAGCAATATGCGGACACCTCGCTGAAGGGTATACTGGAATACACCGAAGAGGAATTCGTATCGTCAGATATCCTTGGTAATATGCATTCCTCCATCGTTGATGGCACCCTCACGAAAGTTATTGGCAAGATGGTGAAAATCGTGTCCTGGTATGATAACGAGGTAGGTATCTCCAACCGGATTGCTGAATTAGTGTCGATTATATAATTTGACCTGCCGGAAGCGACAACAACGACACTTCCGCAGCTTTTAGGTAAGCTTCCCGGCGAGGCCGTCACTTTCGCACGAGATTATGCCGACCACTTTAAAGATGCGGAAATCTGTTAATTTTTTTTAAATCGCTGATTAATTATCTCTATTCTTATTTAATTTTTTTTCTAACCATTATAATCGCAGCATATGGAACTTACCAATCTCACCGTAATTAAGCTCGTAGAAAAAGCAGTTACAAATGAAGTTTACACCAACATTCCGGTCGCACTGGTTAATGATCATGTAGTCAGAATGAGCATTATGACCGAGCCTTATTTCTGGCATTTTCACCCGGATTCGGACGAAAGTTTTTTAGTATTGGAAGGGTCTATCTGTATTGATCTCGAAGACCGAACTATTGAACTGTTTGCCTCCCAAATGTTTACCATACCTAAAAATGTTAAACATCGCACCAGACCTAACGGGGGCAGATCGGTTAACCTAACTTTTGAAAAAGGTGACATGGCAACAGTGAAAATCAAGGATTTGCCATAATCAGCCCTAATAATTAATTGATAAATAAGTGACTATAGAAATGCGAAAATCAGAAGCTTTTGTCGGAATTGCCTATCTTAGCAAGTGTGACCAGGCAACCATGAACAATGACGGAAAATTAATATATGAAGCGGTGTACCCGGATGAGCGGCTGTCAGCGTTCGTAACTTATTTTTGGCATAGCCAGGCTATTACGGATAGTATTTACACGGTCTTGCCGGACGGAAATTTTGACCTGATCATTCAATTTGAAGCGACAGGAATAGGAATCAAAAGCATAAGCCTGTTCGGGTTATACACGAGGCAAGTCGATATTCATGTTTCGGCCGGGAGCAGATTTTTTGCCATAACCTTTAAGCCGCTGGCCGTCGAATATCTATTTAAAAGTACTATATCCTCAATTCTTAATAATTACCAGTTGCTGTCTGACAATTTCTGGAATATGGACCAGCTATCGCCCGAAGATTTTAGCGGCTTTATCAAACAGCTTACGGAAAAGATGCTGTTTATACTAACAGAAGGAAGGATAATGGATAACCGGAAACAAAAGGTATTTGAGTTGATTTTTAGTTCCAAGGGAACATTACCGGTGCGGCAAATAGCTGACCAGGTTTTCTGGACAGAACGGCAAATGAACAGATATTTCGGTACCCGGTTAGGGCTTTCGTTAAAAGCCTATAGTAATATCTTGCGTTGCGCCGCATCCTATACAGATCTTAGGGACGGAGACATTCATCCCAGGCAAGACTTTTATGACCAGTCGCATTTTATCAAAGAAATTAAAAAGCATACCGGTCAAAAGCCAACTGAACTCTATGAAAATAAAGAACATAAAATTTTGCAATTCCTTACTCTACCGGAATAATTGCTGACCGGTTATTGGCTTTGGAGCACGGGCAGCAATAAAAACGACCGATTTTTACTATCACCGCGGTTCCCCTTCAAGTAATTTTGTTTTCAGAAACAAAGCGAATGAATCCAACTGCCATGTCGGGCTAAATCTTTATCCCTCTACCCGGATAAAGCAGGTCAACATCGCGGTAGTTACTTAGGCACCCATTCACGAATAAATTATAATTAAATCCTATAGCTATGGCTTCTCCAATTAAATCTTTCAAAATCGACATTCCGCAGGAAACACTAGATGACCTATTGGCCAGACTGAACCAAACTCGCTGGACAGATGAACCTGAAAAGGATGGCTGGAAATATGGGACCAACCCGGCGTATCTCCGGGAGTTGGTTACTTACTGGCAAAACGAGTATGACTGGCGCGTCCATGAAACAGAACTGAATAAGTTCCCTCATTTCACAACGGAGATCGACGATGTTAATATCCATTTCATCCACGTAAAAGGGAAAGGCAAAAATCCTAAGCCACTTATCCTGACACATGGCTGGCCGGACAGCTTTTACCGCTTTTACAAAGTGATCGGTATGCTGACCGATCCGGAAAGCTTTGGCGGTGATGTGGAACAATCTTTCGATGTCGTGGTGCCTTCTATACCTGGATTTGGATTCTCCGACCCGGTAGCGCTCAGCAGCAGCAAGGTCGCTGACCTGTGGGCAACATTGATGCAGGACAGATTAGGTTACGATTCGTTCTTTGCTTCAGGCGCCGACCTGGGTACGGGCATCACGAAATCATTGGCGAATAATTATTCCGCTTTAGTTAAAGCCATACACCTGACCGATGTAGGTTATCCAAACGGCACGGAAGACTGGAGTAAAATGTCATCCGCCGAACAAAAGTTCGGAAGGCATATCCAGCAATGGATGTTTACGGAAGGCGGATACATCATCATCCAGTCGAACAAACCACAAAATCTTGGTTATGGCCTTAATGATTCGCCGGTTGGGCTGGCCGCATGGATCATAGAGCGTTTTTTCGCCTGGAGTGATAATAAGGGTGACCTGGGCAACAGCTTCAGCAAAGATGAACTGCTTACTAATATTATGATTTATTGGGTCACCCAAACCATCAATTCATCCATGCGGGTTTATATGGAAAACGCAAGAGCAGCCTGGTCAATCCTCGGGCCAAAATCCCCTGAGCGCGTAGAAATACCCACGGCGGTTGCCCTGTTTCCAAAAGACGCGCCATTTCCGGAAGAATGGGCAAACCGCATGGTCAATGTTCAGCGTTTTACAGAAATGCCGGATGGGGGGCATTTTGCAGCACTGGAAGAACCCGAACTATTGGTGGACGATATGCGGTCCTTTTTTTATAACGATGAAAAAAATTAAACTTTCTTTTTGGGTTTTTAGCGGACTGTTAGCTGCCGGTATGCTATTTTCTGCCTTATCAACCTTTCTAAACCCGGCGGCAACTAAGAAAATGATGAGCAAACATTTATGCAATCCCGAGTATTTTGCACCACTATTAAGTAAAGTTAAAATATTGGGGATTATTGCCATACTCATCCCGAGCTTTGCGTGGCTTAAAGAGCGGGCATGTGCAGGCTTCGGTTTTGATCTAATCGGGGCAACCTATTCAAGCATGTCCGCAGGAAATCCGGCTAACGACTTGGACTTTATGTTTGTATTCATTATTCTGGTTATATCTATCATATAAAAAAAATGCCGCGTGGCTGGCAGTGTTAAATAAATAATAATGACATATTCTATCCCACTAAATTTCAAACGCTTTTTCTCTTTATTAAAACAGGCCATAGCCGGCAGTGAGCAGGACTATACTACAGGAAGCATCCGTAAAGCAGTGTTCCTGCTGGCTATTCCAATGATCATGGAGATGATGATGGAATCTGTTTTTGCTGTGGTCGACATATTTTTTGTGGGTAAACTCGGAAATGCGGCAGTTGCTACAGTTGGGCTAACAGAATCGGTACTTAGTTTGGTTTATTCGGTAGCAATTGGCTTAAGTATGGCTGCTACAGCATTGGTAGCGCGAAGGGTAGGCGAGAAAAACCTTAATGGAGCGGCTCATGCTGGAATGCAAACCATTCTCTTTTCTGTAGTGCTTTCTATAATTATTGCTGTAGTTGGAGTTTCATCAGCAGGATCAATTTTAAGTCTAATGGGAGCAAATCCAAATATGATTGCCGATAACATTGTTTACACCCGCATTATGTTTGGCGGTAATATTGTGATCATGTTATTGTTTCTTATCAACGGCATCTTCAGAGGCGCCGGGGATGCTAGCATTGCCATGCGGAGCTTGTGGATAGCAAATATTGGCAACATTATTCTTTGCCCCTTGCTTATTTATGGGCTGGGCCCGGTACCGGCATTGGGATTGAAAGGCGCGGCTATTGCCACTACCGTTGGCAGAGGTATAGGCGTTATGTACCAGCTATACCGCCTATTTATTCGCAAGGGTTTATTGCATTTTTATGCTGCTCAATTAAGGCCGCATAAAGAGTTATTGATACAGATAGTAAAAATTGGCAGTACGGGCACTATCCAATTCCTCATAAGCTCAGCCAGTTGGATCTTTCTCGCCCGGCTGATGGCTGGTTTTCACGAAGCGGCTATGGCAGGTTACCAGGTATCTATCCGTTTACTTCTATTTTTCCTGCTGCCTGCCTGGGGCATGAGCAATGCCGCAGCCACTTTGACCGGGCAAAATCTTGGCGCTGGAAATCCTGGGCGCGCGGAACGAAGTGTTTGGACGACGACATTTTGCACGGTGATATTTATGCTTTGTGTAAGCTTATTCTTCTATCTTTTTGGCATCCCCGTAGTAAATTTCATGAACAGCGACCCACAGGCAAGGCACTATGCTATACAATCATTGCGGATTATAAGTTTGGGTTATGTTTTTTTTGGGGTTGAAATGGTGATGTTGAATGCCTTTAATGGTGCCGGCGACACACGCACACCAACATGGGTTAACCTTATCGCATTCTGGGTGTTTCAGATTCCACTGGCGTGGGTGTTACGTAAATATTACATAAAGGAGCCAAGGGCAATTTTTTATGCTATCCTGGCGTCACAAGTTGTGGCAGCGGCTATAAGTTATTACCTGTTTAAAAAAGGCAAATGGAAAACTGTAAAAGTGTGAGTAACTTATTTATGGTAGAGATATTCCGGACCAATGTAAAAAGTAAAAGACTGGCCGGAAAGATCTTAAAGGCGCTTCGGTTACATTTGCCGACCGTGTATTTCAATTTCGATCTTGACGATTGCGATCATATTTTGCGGGTGCAAAGCAACGGATGCCCGGTTGAATGTGTCAAAATCATTCAAATAGTTAAAGCCCATTCAATCGAGATCAGTGTTTTTGATGATTGATGGCCAAGCTTAAAAAGTCAGACTTAATTTAACACGCTTAGCTAGTTTCGGGATTACCGAATTGGCGAAGCGAAATAAACAAACAATTTTACTCACTAACACCAATAACACATGAAAAATCTAAAAATTCAAATGTTGCTAATACTGTTTTGTGTACACTTCAGTTATCATGCATGGGCAAATCAATTAACTTTTTTAATGGCAGATACAAACACGTACCAGTCAGAAATTCAAAAAGTTAATAAAGTTTATGGCGAAGCCTTTATCAAAGGAGATTCTTCTCTGTTTATAAACTGTTATTCACCGGATGCCTGTATTATGCCGCCAAATGCACCTATTATCTGCGGTATCCAGGGGCAACTTGCATTCTT
>JAOQAL010000034.1 GCA_025963615.1 Chitinophagaceae bacterium
GGAATACGTTCTCTTTTACAAAGCATCGATGCAGATTTTAAAACAAGTTCCGGGCAGTTGAAAACCGCGGTGGTGGAAACGGCGACAGGAACCAACCGCATCCCGGTTGATGAAATTGAGACCAATCCAAAACAACCACGCCATGACTTTGATGAACAGTCCCTGCAGGAACTGGCAGCATCTATAAAACTTCACGACATTATTCAACCGGTAACCGTTTCAAAGCTGCCTTCCGGAAGATTCAGGCTGATTTCGGGTGAGCGCCGCTGGCGGGCTGCGAAAATTGCCGGATTGAAAGATATACCGGCCTATTTACGCCAGGCGGATGATCACCAATTGCTTGAACTCGCGTTGCTGGAAAACCTGCAGCGGGAAGATTTAAATGCCATGGAAATTTCCCTGAGTTATAAGCGGATGATGGATGAATTGGATCATACGCAGGAACAGGTAGCGGAGCGGATGGGAAAAGACAGAAGTACTATTACAAATTATATACGCCTGCTGAAACTGCCGCCCGATATCCAGGTTGCCGTTCGCAGTGGCGAACTGAGTATGGGGCATGCCAGGGCGTTAATCAATGTGGATACGGTAGATAAACAGCTTTATATTTTTAAGGAAGTAAAAGAAAAAGGTTTATCGGTCAGGCAAACTGAAGCGCTGGTACGCAACCTTTATAAACAATCGGGAGCTGTTAAAAAAATTTCAAAAAATCAGTTGACATCGCCATTCCAGAAAATTGAAGATAAATTAGCATCTCATTTCAGTACCCGGGTAAAACTGAAACACAGTAAAAACGGAAGCGGGCAGATAACATTTGATTATTATTCGCAGGAGGAACTGAATAAACTGCTCGGGCAAATGGATGTATCAATTGATTAATCCCTTTCAAACCTGAATGAGCCTAAAAAGAATGCTATTAAAATTCCCAACTTATTATCGACCTGTTTTAATTGTTTCTTGCATTATTACTTTGTTATGCAGTACACTGCATTCCAGCGGCCAGCAGAAAGATAGTTTGGTTGTAACCGGAGATGCTGCTTCCCTGACCATAACGAAGAAAGATACTACCCTGGAACCGAGGAAGGATTCTGTAAAGAAAAGAGTTTATAATCCCCGCACGGCGGCTATCCGTTCCGCTATTCTCCCGGGTCTTGGCCAGATTTACAATAGAAAATACTGGAAACTGGGTCTTGTTTATGGAGCCTTGGGGGTAACAGGTTATGTATTTTTTGATAACCTGAAAACTTATAAGGAATCGAGGTTTGCTTATGCCGCCAGAATTAAAGCCTCTACAGCTCCATTTGATTCTACAGACTATAATAAATTATCCTTTCAATATCAACAACTTTACACGGTAGAATCCATCAAGGCAAATCGTGATCAGTTCCGCCGGTACATTGATTATTCGGTTTTGATTTTCATTTTACTATGGGGATTAAATGTGGTAGACGCTACGGTAGATGCACACCTGAAGAGTTTTGACGTAAGTCCGGACCTTGCTTTACGATTTAAAGCCGGGCATAGCGAAATGGCTGGGACCAATGGCGTAAGCCTGGTTTTGACGTTGAAAAACCGTTACAGCAAGTAAAAAACACCTTCCCCGTTCCTACCTGAAGAATAGTTCATCATCCCGTATCTTGCATAAAACTTTTCAAAATGAAAATTGCGTTGATTGGTTATGGAAAAATGGGTAAAGCTATTGAAGAAATTGCCTTGCAGCGTGGGCACGAAATTTTGCTGAAAATTGATGAAAACAACCAGGCTGATTTTACAAAAGAAAATTTTTCCAGCGCGGATGTGGCTATTGAATTTACAGGTCCGCAAAGCGCTTTTGAAAACATAAAGAAAGCTCTTCAGCTTAATGTGCCAGTGGTCAGTGGTTCAACCGGGTGGCTGGAGAAAGCGGATGAAATAAATAAAATATGCACCGGTCTTAACGGCACCTTCCTGTATGCAAGCAATTTCAGCGTTGGCGTAAATATTTTTTTTGAGCTCAATAAAAAACTGGCCGCCCTAATGGCTCCGCATCCTGACTATGAAGTGAACATTATAGAGATTCACCACACGCAGAAAAAAGATGCGCCTAGTGGTACGGCTATTACCATAGCCGAACAGGTTCTTGAAAATTTTCCCCGAAAAAAGAGTTGGGTAAATCGCATCAGTGATACTACTGATGAGCTTGAAATTCTCAGCGAGCGTATTGACCCTGCACCAGGAACCCACAAGGTGAAATATTCATCCGTTATTGATGACATTGAAATTATACATACCGCACACAGCCGAAAAGGATTTGCATCAGGAGCTTTGTTAGCTGCGGAATATATTCATGATAAAAAAGGCATTTTCACCATGAAAGAAGTATTGAGTTTATGAGCTGCTGGTCTATTTTAGAAAATAAGTATTGGTAAGAACTATAACCACCGCACTGGGGTGCCAGTTGCCAGGGACAATAAACAACTTCAAACATTAGTTTATTTTTGTTATATGGCAGAAGATTTATCTATCATTTCCGGCAGCAAAAGCGAACAGTACCAATCCATCATTTCCCAGATCCAGGGGCTGCTGGAAGGCGAAACGGATTTGATTGCCAACCTGGCCAATACGGTAGCCGCATTAAAACAACAATTCGGCTGGTTTTGGGTCGGCTTTTATCTGGTAAAAGACAATGAATTGGTTCTCGGTCCTTTCCAGGGACCGGTAGCCTGCACCCGCATCCGCAAAGGCCGGGGTGTTTGCGGTTCGGCCTGGGAACAAGCCAAAACACTTATAGTCCCCGATGTTGAAAAATTTCCAGGACATATTGCCTGCAGCGGTTTTTCAAAGTCTGAAATTGTTATTCCTGTTTTTTTCAAAAATGAAGTAGTTGGGGTGCTCGATGTCGACAGTGAAAACTACAATCAATTTGACAGTGCAGATCAAATCTATCTTGAAGAAATCACAGGCCTGCTTAATTTCTGATTTTTCAACGTAAAACGGCAAATCCCAGAGAGGAGGCCTTACCGGCAATTTCATAGTTATGGCCGCAACCGAAGGACAAATCTTTGTTAATAGCAAAAAACAGCATAATAAAGCGCTGCTTTTGCGTGTTTTGAAGCGCTATTAGTAAAACTCCGATTGGTACTGAATTTGCGTTAACACATTGATTATCTATTTTTACAGACAAAACCTGGGTGCTGAAGAAATTTCTGAAAATAGCAGGAAGCCTTTTTATCGGGCTATTAATTTTTTTAATAGCCCTGCTTATATTAAGCAAAATAAAAACAGCCAATCATTCTG
>JAOQAL010000040.1 GCA_025963615.1 Chitinophagaceae bacterium
AAAAGCCTCGCCACTGGCTAAAAAATTAGCAGCTGAGAAAGGCGTTGACCTTAAAATGGTGCAGGGACCCGGTGAGGGTGGAAGAATAGTGAAAAATGACATTGATAATTATGTTCCAAAGGCTGAAACTAAAAGTCAGCCACTTCAAAAAGCATCTGCGCCGGCAGCGGCTGCGGGAGGTGGTGCTGTTGTATCGTTTGACGAAGTACCCGTATCGCAAATGAGAAAAATAATTGCGAAGCGGCTTGCAGAAAGCATGTTCAGCGCCCCGCATTTTTATCTCACGATGTCAATAGATATGGATAATGCCGTCGCCAGCCGCGCAAAGCTCAATGACGTAAGCAAGGTGAAAATATCTTTTAATGACCTGGTGCTGAAAGCCTGTGCTGTTGCATTGAAACAACATCCTGCAGTAAACAGTAGCTGGCTGGGCGACAAGATCCGGGTCAATCATCATATAAATATTGGCGTAGCAGTAGCGGTGGAAGATGGTTTATTGGTTCCGGTGGTGCGGTTTGCAGATACAAAACCGCTTTCACAAATAGCCGCCGAAGTAAAAGACTTTGCACAAAAAGCAAAAGATAAAAAATTGCAGCCATCCGATTGGGAAGGGAATACATTCACCATTTCCAATCTGGGCATGTTTGGTATTGAAGAATTCACTGCGATTATCAATCCGCCGGATGCCTGCATATTGGCGATTGGCGGCATTGCACAGGTACCTGTTGTAAAAAATGGCCAGATTGTACCGGGCAATGTGATGAAGGTAACATTAAGTTGCGATCACCGCGTGGTTGATGGTGCTACCGGTTCAGCCTTTTTACAAACGTTAAAAGGACTGCTGGAAGAACCATTGAGGATGCTGGTATAATACTCTTTAAAAATAAAACTTTTCAAAACAGCCTGGTGGCTGTTTTTTTTATGAATGAGTATTGCTGGCAAGGGAAGGAATAAATATTCCCAAAAACAAATAACCAGGTTTCAATTCTTATTACGAAATTGTATGTGGGTTTTCAATTAATGGTTTAATGTTGCAACGATCCACTTTTCAATTACTGAGATTTCATTTTTCATTATTCCTGCTACCCGTATATTTATTTGCAGTAAGCCAGGTAAACGATATTAATCCGGCAAGAGCCTTTCTTATTTTTATTATCCTTCATGTTTTTGTATATCCCTCCAGCAATGGCTATAATTCCTACATGGATCGTGACGAAACAGCAATTGGCGGCCTGCGCCATCCTATGCAACCGACAAAACAATTATATTATTTGTCCATTACCATGGATTTTATAGCTATCGTCCTCAGCATGATCATCAGTCTGTATTTCGCCCTCGGCATATTGATATATATTCTTGCATCAAGAGCTTATAGTTACCGTGGTATCCGGTTGAAGAAATATCCTATTACAGGTTACCTGGTGGTCATACTGTTCCAGGGTGCGGAAATATTTTTCCTGACCTTTTATGGAAGCAGTGAAACCAGGAACATTCATGTACCATTGGCTTCCATCGTAGCAGCCAGTTGCCTGATAGGCGGCTATTATCCATTAACGCAGGTTTATCAGCATCAGGAGGATATCAAAGACGGTGTTAAAACTATCAGTTACCTGCTCGGGAAAAAAGGTACTTTCGTATTTTGTGGAATTGTATTTTCAACGGCAACCATCGCCATGTTCTTTACGTTTCAACAACAAAACAATCTGCGGAATTTCTGGTTATTTATTCTATGCATGTTCCCGATGGTATGGTTTTTTAGCCGGTGGGCTGTACAAGTCTGGAAGAATGAACAAGCTGCCAATTTTAAGAACAGTTTAATAATGAATGTGCTGGCATCGGTCTGTACCAGTGTTTGTTTTTTAATAATAATAATTCAAAAGCAATTTTGAGTAAAATAATTTCAATAGGAAAAGCAGTCCCTGCTTATCGCCACCGGCAGGACGGCATTTTGCATTTCATGCAAAACGTATATGCTATGAACCCTGTTGAAAACCGTAAGCTGGCTTTTTTATATCGTCAAAGCGGGATTGATACCAGGTATTCTGTTATTCCTGATTATAGCCAAACGATACATGATTGGGAATTTTACCCGCAAACCGAGAACCTGGATCCCTTCCCATCCTTAGAAAAGCGAATGGCTTGTTTCGATAAGCATGCCGCGCCTTTGTCTACCGATGCTATTCTGAATTGCATTCATGGTATAATCAAGAGCACCCAAATCACCCATCTTATAACGGTAAGTTGTACGGGTATGAGTGCGCCCGGTCTCGACCTGCAAGTGATAGAATTACTGAACCTGGATGCATCGATTTACCGCACTTCTGTAAACTTTATGGGCTGCTATGCTGCGATACATGCCTTAAAAATAGCGGATGCCATTTGCAGCAATGATCCTGCAGCGAAAGTGATAATTGTTTGTACCGAATTATGTACGCTACATTTTCAACGCGAAGCTTCCATGAATAGCATTACCTCCGGGCTTTTATTTGCGGACGGTTCTGCCGCGGTATTGGTAACACATGATTCATTTAAACAGGACGGCTTGCACCTGAAAGGCTTCTATTCTGAAATAATTCCGAAGGGAAAAAAAGATATGTCCTGGGAATTATCTTCTACAGGATTTTTAATGACGCTGAGCGGTTATGTTCCTGAACTGATTGAAGAAGATTTCAATTCATTGGTGAATAAAGCCTCTGCCCATATCGGTATTGACCGGAACGAAATCAATGAATGGTGCATTCACCCCGGTGGAAAACGCATATTGGATGCTATTTATCGCAGTCTCCATTTTAAAAAAGAGGAACTCGCTCAATCCTATTCTGTTTTAAAGGAGTATGGCAATATGTCTTCACCAACCATATTATTTGTACTCGAAAAAATAATGATGGCGCCTAAACGGGATCCTCAGACTATTTTCGCCGCCGCATTTGGGCCGGGACTTACCATGGAAACTTTCATAGCTTCAGCCCATGCCTGATTTTTCCAGCCGCTCATATGATAAAGAACTACTGGACCGGGATGACATTCCATTTAATGATATTAAGCGGAATATGCAGGAGCTGGAAATTATTAATGCCCGGCTGGGTGGCCATGGCATAACCATCAGCGGCTTAGCGGAAATTTTAAACGGAAAAAAAGATTCGTTTTCTATTTGTGAAATTGGCTGCGGTGGGGGGGATAACCTGAAAGCGATTGACATCTGGTGCACTAAAAAAAATATTCCCGTAAAATTAATTGGCATTGACATTAATAAAGATTGCATTGAATATGCAAAAGTTAATTGTAATAAACTGAAGTCAGTTGAATTTATAACTTCAGATTACCTACGGGTAAATTTTGCAACTAAAAAACCGGAAATTATTTTTTCTTCGTTGTTTAGTCATCACCTGAACGATCACCAATTTATAGAGATGCTGCAATGGTCAAAACAGCATTCCACCTCGGGTTTTTTTATTAATGATTTGCACAGGCATCCTGTAGCCTATTATGCTATTAAACTATTAAGCAGTATTTTTTCAAAAAGTTGGCTGGTTAAAAATGATGCCCCGCTTTCCGTTAGAAGAGGATTTAAGAGGAAAGAAATAGTGGAATTAATGCAAAAAGCGGGCATTACGCAATTTGTTATTAAATGGAAATGGGCCTTTCGCTGGCTGATTACAGTAAAATATTGAAACCTGAAAACACATATTATGATATAGCCATTGCAGGTGGTGGTTTAGCGGGGCTGGCATTATCTATTCAGGGTGCCAAAGCCGGTTATCGTGTTATAGTGATTGAAAAAGAAAAATATCCTTTCCATAAAGTCTGTGGCGAATATATCAGCCTTGAGTCATGGGATTTCCTGGAAGAACTGGGATTGCCATTGAGCGAAATGAATCTTCCTGTAATCCGGAAGCTATTGATTTCCGCTCCCAATGGTAAAATGCTGGAACATATGTTGCCATTGGGTGGATTTGGCATCAGCCGGTATGTGCTGGATTCGATGCTGGCCTCCATAGCGGTGAAGAATGGTGTTACTGTAAAGGAAAAAACAAAAGTCCAGAATATAAGTTTTGAAAATGACCAATTCACTGTTGAATGTGATGGCATGACAATAAATGCCGGAGCCGTTGCCGGAGCCTTTGGAAAAAGGAGTAATATTGATACAGCATGGCAAAGAAAATTCACGTTGCAAAAAGCAGATAAGCTTAATAATTATATCGGTATCAAGTATCATATTCATTATGATTTTCCGGAAGATACCATTGCCCTTCACAATTTCAAGAATGGGTATTGCGGCATCTCCCGCATAGAAGGTAATAAATACTGTCTTTGCTATCTTACCACCGCTTACAATCTTAAAGCCGCGAATAATGATATAAAAAAAATGGAATCGGACATTCTTTGCCGGAACCCCTGGCTCAAAAAGATTTTTACGGAAGCAAAATTTTTACCGGGCTTTCCAACGGTGATTTCACAAATAAGCTTTTCTCCAAAAACACAGGTAGAAAAACATGTCTTAATGATCGGCGATTCGTCCGGCATGATAAGCCCGTTATGTGGCAACGGAATGAGCATGGCGCTGCATGGCAGCAAAATTGCATTTGAAAAAATGAATAACTACCTGGGCAAAAAAAATGGGAGGGAGAAAATGGAAGAAGAATACCAGCACGAATGGAACCATCTTTTTCAACACCGTTTAAAAACAGGGCGTATCATTCAGCGCTTTTTCGGAAACCCGGTTTTGTCCAATCTGCTTATCAGTGTGTTGAAACCATTTCCCGGGGCCATCAATAAAATTATCAGTGAAACTCATGGGCAGCCATTTTAAGTTGAATCACGGAAACAGGGAGGCACGGCGTCACTGAGAATAAGTTTACAAGTTTAGGAGTTTAGGATTTCCGACAACTGAAGCCCCCCTCACGGTATCGAAGGTTTCAAAAACTTTTGAACTAATAAACTCCGAAGAGAAAAAAATCAGGGAGACGTCTTTTCAGGCAAGCCGGCCATTTTATTTTCAAAATATATTGAAAATTCAATAACTACGTTGTAATTTTGTATTTATGAAATTATCAGAAGCCCGGCAGCAATTTATCAGTAGTTGGGGTGCCTTTGGAACGCATTGGGGCATCAACCGCACCATGGCCCAGATTCATGCTTTGCTCTTAATAAGTCCCGACCCCCTGACACAGGATGATATTATGGAAGACCTGAACATCAGCCGGGGTAACGTCAATATGAATATCCGTGAACTGATTAACTGGGGGCTGATTGAAAGGGTGTTGTTGCCTGGGGAACGGAAGGAATATTTTACTGCCGAAAAAGATATCTGGAAAGTGGTAAAGCAGATTGTCAAAGAAAGAAAGAAAAGAGAACTGGAACCTATGCTGAAACTATTGGACCAGTTGGAAAATGTAGAGGGTGATAAAAGAGACAAAAATGTAAAGTCCTTTGTTGATGTGATCAGTGGAATAAAAAAACTCGGTAACCAGGCAGATAAGACATTGGATACGATGATTAAGGCAGAGGAGACCTGGTTTGTAGGCAATCTGCTGAAGATGTTTAAATAAATTCTTACTGCCTGAGGGTATGAGCCGGTATCCGGCTTTTATTTGAGGCCAAATTTTCAATATTTTCTGAAACTTTAAAAAAAATTATATGCTCTTCTTGCGCAAAATGGACTGGTATATGGAACTGGGTATGCTTATTATAATGATTATTGCTATTCCGATGCTTCTATTCTATAGTTCCCTTACCGGTCTTTTTATTCCTGGCATTATCCAGTTAGTGAGCGCATCCCTTAATACAACCACATTTATGCACCATGGCTTTAAACGGGAAATAAAAAAATTCTGGTTGTTTACCAGCATTAACCTGCCAGGATTTTTGATCGGAGCTTATTTAATGAATGGAGAGCAGACGCACTTTTTTTTAATTTTACTTTTGGCCGGTGTCACAATCATTTCCATTTATTACCTGTTTATTTATAAAAAGCTAATTACCTCCCTGGAATTGCGGAACGAATTGGCTGGCTTTACCAAATCCTGATTAGTGAAAAATAATAAAATCATAATAGCCTGCGGCTCGGGTTCTATTGGTCAGGCTTTAGCAAAATGATCAGCCTCCGCAAAATTCCCCTGCGGATAAATAGATGACGGCCGCACCTTTTTTTATTTAAATTCTTTATTCATTTTTATCCGCGTATTAAACCTGACAGATATCATATCGGCCAGTTTCTCCATTGCGGTATTAACTAATTCCGATACCCACACAAAGCCGTGACAAGTACCAAGGCGATGGCTTCATTTTTCGTGACGCCTTTCATTACTGAAATAATGGAAACT
>JAOQAL010000047.1 GCA_025963615.1 Chitinophagaceae bacterium
CAAAAAAAATACTTTTTTTGATTTTATTGATTGTGCAGAATTCCTGATCCGGGAAAAATATACATCCAAAGAGCATTTATATGCGATGGGTGGCAGCGCCGGGGGTTTATTGATGGGAGCTGTCATGAATTTACGTCCTGATTTGTGGCAGGGGATCATTGCCTCGGTTCCTTTTGTTGACGTAATCACTACGATGTGCGATCAGAGCATTCCCTTAACTACGGGTGAATTTCTTGAATGGGGGGATCCGGCTATTAAGGATGAATATTTCTACATGAAATCTTATTCGCCTGTTGACAATGTAGAAAAGAAGGCTTACCCGAATTTGCTGGTAACCACCGGGCTTCATGATTCACAGGTTCAATATTTTGAGCCATCTAAATGGGTTGCTAAATTGCGGGATTTAAAGACTAACAATAATATTCTGCTGCTGCATACAAATATGGATGCAGGTCATGGTGGGGCTTCGGGCCGTTTTGATTATCTGAAAGAAGTCGCGTTGGAATATAATTTTTTGCTGGCGCTGGAAGGGATCCATCAATAAAAAAGGGAATCACTGATTTTCAATTGTAAGAGTCAACTCAAAATCGTACAAATCAGCAGATTAAATCAGTTCCAGGACAATAAAACGCTGATTTTTACGATTTTAGCTTAAACTCCCTGCTTTTGAAGCTGACAGGCAGAATATCATTGTTTCTGGCATTTGTGCTGCTTGGCCTGTTTAGCAACGCTCAGGTTATTCTTCCCGGGTCTAACTTCCGGCAGAAAACTGTTATACTCAAAGGAGATAGTTTGCAAATTGATACGTTAAGTATTATCCCAAGAACGTTGATTATTTCGAGGGTACCTCCTTCAGATTACCGGCTCGATTTTGTTCATTCAATAGTTTATTTTACTAAACGGCCTGAATCTGATACAATATATCTATCGTATCGGGTATTCCCCTACAAATTAAATCCTATTGCCCAACGCATCAATTTTGACAGCATCATTAACCGCGATTATATACAACCGTTTACCTACACTGAAAATAGTCCAACCGGACAACGGGGAATGTTTGATTTCGGATCGCTAAAAGCGAATGGAAGTTTTGGGCGGCAGATAGCCTTCGGCAACAGCCAGGACGCTGTGGTCAACTCTACCTTGAATATGCAACTGGAAGGCATGTTGGGTGACAGTATCGAAATACAGGCAGCTATCACCGACAATAATATTCCGATACAACCGGATGGCAATACACAGCAACTCAATGAATTTGATCAGGTATTTCTCCAGTTTAAAAAGAGGGGATGGCAATTAAGTTTGGGTGATATTGACATACGGCAGAATAAAAGTTATTTTTTAAATTTTTATAAACGCTTGCAGGGTGTCGCATTTCAAACAACAAATAAAATTTCAAAATCAACCACCTCCAATACCCTTGTAAGTGGCTCCATTGCTAAAGGAAAATTCAACCGCAATGTTTTCCAGGGGCTGGAGGGTAACCAGGGCCCTTACCGCATGACCGGGGCAAACAATGAAATCTTTTTTATAATCCTGTCAGGAACGGAAAGAGTTTTTATCGATGGAGAATTGCTTCAGCGGGGCGAAGACCAGGATTATGTAATCAATTACAATACGGCTGAGGTCACTTTTACCCCGAAAAGAATGATTACGAAAGACAGTCGGATACAGGTGGAATTTGAATATGCGGACAGGAATTATCTGAATGCCAACATTTATGTTAGTGAAGAATTGGAAATTGGTAAAAAACTGAAACTAAGGATCGGCGCCTTTAATAACAGCGATGCTAAGAATTCCCAGATTAACCAGATACTGGATAACCAGCAAAAACAGTTTTTATCCAGTGTAGGGGATAGTATACAGAATGCACTCTACCCAACGGCGACCTTAGACACATTTGCCGCCGGCAAGGTATTGTATGCAAAGATTTACTTTAACAATGGCAATTCGCTGGATTCATTTTATCAATACTCAGCCAAACAGGATTCTGCAAAATATAACGTGTCGTTTTCAGAAGTAGGTGCGGGGCGGGGAAATTACGTTACTGATTTTAATGGCGCGAACGGGAAAGTATACAAATTTGTTCCGCCTGTCGGCAATACAAAGCAAGGGCAGTTTGAACCCGTCACTATTCTTGTGACGCCTAAGAAACAACAGATCGTCAATCTCGGTATCGACTACGCTATGAGCAAAAACACATTGCTAAAAACAGAATTGGCCATGAGCAGCTATGATGCCAATACATTTTCAAAATTCAATAACGGCGACGACCTGGGGTTTGCCGCGAAATTTCAACTTTCAAATACCAAACAGCTGGCAGCAAAAAATAAACTGCAGTTAATTACCGGCCTCGATTATGAATATGTGCAGGATAAATTTAAACCGCTCGAACGAATACGGAATGTGGAGTTTACCAGGGACTGGGGATTGCCGCTGCAACAAACGGTGATCCCGGTTACGGAAAACATTATTAAAGCATCAGCCCAGCTAAAGAACGAGAACAACCACTCAGTTACTTACCGGTTTACTAATTACACCCGCAGCGATAGTTATAATGGCATCCAGAATTCAATTATTCATAAGGTCAGCATTAAAGGCTGGCAGTTTAACAACCAGTTTATCGTTACCAATTTCAACACACAAAATGACAAGGGGGTCTACCTCCGGCCAGTCATTGATTTAAGCAAGTTGTTTCCGAAAATTTATAATTACCGAATCGGGTTTAATTATGCGCTGGAACAGAATAAAACAAACAATAAACTGGCAGATACATTAACTCCGGTTGCTTTTTCTTTTGACACGTATTCTGTTTATCTTAAATCGGATGAAAATAAAAAAAATAAATATGGCATTACATTTTTTACAAGAGCTGACAAATATCCTTATGGCAAAAGCTTAATACAGGCGGACAGGAGTTTGAACATGAACCTTAAAGCGGAATTATTAAAGAACCCGGAACATCAGTTTACGCTGGATGCCACGTTCCGCAGGTTAAAAGTCAACAATAAAACATTAACCACCCAGCAGGATGATAATACCATACTGGGCCGTGCGCAGTATGTTGTGAATAAATGGAAAGGATTACTAACCGGGGACGTATTGTATGAATCGGGGTCGGGACAGGAACAAAAAAGAGATTTTGCCTACCTGGAAGTTCCGGCAGGCCAGGGACAATATGTATGGAATGATTATGACAGCAATGGTGTACAGTCTTTAAATGAATTTGAATTGGCCGCTTTTTCCGACCAGGCGAAATTCATCCGTATTTTAACACCCACCAATCAATTTATAAAAGCAAACTATACTACCATCAACTACAGCCTCGGCGTCAATCCGCGGGCATTGCTTAGCAGCCCTGATTTAAAAGGTATGTCGAAATGGTTGTCCAGGCTTAATTTTCAAAGCTCGATGCAGATCAGTAAAAAATCGGTCGCGACCGGCGATTTTGAATTTAATCCGTTTAAGTATAACCTAACGGATACCGCATTAATTACCCTGACCACTACTTTATTAAACGCATTATCGTTTAACCGTTATAGTAACCGATGGGGATTGGATCTGAGTAACCTGCGCAATAGCGGCAAATCCCTGTTAACCTATGGATATGAGAGCCGGAAACAAACGGACTGGACTTTCAAGTTACGATGGAATATTACAAAGATCTTCACACTGACCATTATCAACCGCAAAGGGCTAAGCGCTTTGTATACACCGGCCTTTGATAACAAAAATTATGAATTAGGTATTTACAGCGTGGAGCCCCGGCTTGATTTTATTAACGGAACCTCATTCCGTTTATCTACCGGGTATAAATTAGAAAGTAAAAAAAATAAGGAAATTTATGGCGGCGAAAAATCAACTTCCAATGCTGTAAATGTTGAAACCAAATATAACATTTTACAAAGCAGTTCTGTCAGCGGAAAATTTACGTTAAACAATATTAATTATAAAACGCCTTCCGGTGCCAGCACAGAAAACTCAACTGTTGGTTATACCATACTGGATGGCTTATTGCCTGGAAAAAATTATATCTGGAATATCACTGTCACGAAACGCCTGTTAAACAACCTGGAACTAAGTGTTCAGTATGATGGCCGTAAGCCTGCTACTGGAAAAACGGTGCATGTCGGGAAGGCTTCCCTGACGGCACTTTTTTAATTTTCAAACCGGGTTAATTCCGATAATCAATACTCTTTGGTATCCCGGTTATACATTAAACCTGAAGTGCATCACATCGCCATCTTTCACCGGGTACTCTTTTCCTTCAATCCGTAATTTACCGGCTTCACGGCAGGCGGCTTCAGATCCATATTGTACAAAGTCATCGTAACCGATCACTTCGGCTTTGATAAACCCTTTTTCAAAATCTGTATGAATAACGCCCGCTGCCTGTGGCGCTTTCCAGCCTTCATGAATTGTCCATGCTCTCACTTCCTGTACACCCGCGGTAAAATAAGTATAAAGATTCAATAGTTTATAAGCAGAATGAATAAGCCTGTCCAGTGCCGGTTCTGTCATCTTGTATTCATCCATAAACAACTGGCGGTCATCCGGGCTATCCAACTCAGAAATCTGCGCTTCGATATTATTGTTCATGATGATCACCTGCGCATTCTCATTTATTACCGCCGCTTTCAATGCTTCGGAAAATTTATTCCCGGTATGCATCGAAGGTTCATCCACATTGGCGACGTATAAGACCGGTTTATCGGTTAATAAGAACAAATCAGCCACCGCCACTTTTTCATCCTTTGATAAATCCAACTCGCGGATATTTTTACCCTTGTCGAGATGCGCCTTGCATCGTATCAATACCTCCAGTTCCGTTTTCAACCTGGGTTCAATACGAACCTGCTTTTCTGTTTTCGATATTTTCCGTTCAACACTATCAAGATCTTTTAACTGCAGTTCGGTATCGATAATATCTTTATCACTCACCGGATTGATCGCGCCTTCGTCACGCAAAACGTTTTCATCTTCAAAACAACGGATCACATGAATGATGGCATCTACTTCCCTGATATTCGCCAAAAATTTATTTCCTAAACCCTCACCTTTGCTGGCGCCTTTTACAAGGCCGGCAATATCCACAATTTCAATTTGAGTGGGAACAATGCGGTTGGGCAATACCAGTTCCGCCAGTTTGTTTAAACGTTTATCCGGCACATCTACCAAACCGATATTCGGTTCAATGGTACAGAACCTGTAGTTACTTGCCTGTGCCTTAGCGCTGTTGCTCACCGCGTTAAATAAAGTTGACTTACCTACGTTTGGCAATCCCACGATGCCGGCTTGTAAACCCATATATAAAATTTCTTGTTTATCGTTTATAATCTGTAACTACCAGGTCTATTTAGCTGAAGCTACACCGCCTCTCCGGTGTTCGTATTGCTGATCAGCCGCCTTACAAACCGGTAACTCCTGATTTTTGAGGCGCGAAGATAAGGCAAGAAAAGTTCATCGTAAAAGTTAGGTATAACAGCTCGTTAAATGGCTGGTTTAGCCGGTGGAATGAATGATGTATGGAAGTTACCCGTTACGGCCAGATTGAATGTTAACCTAACCCCATTAAGAGCCGCGATTAACCTGGAACCGCCCTTGACGCTTATGAAAAACAAAAAGACTGGAACCAGGCTTAGGCCAACCATCATGTTGGATATCATGTCATCGGAATGACCTTCGTTCAACCGGTTATTTTAACGGGTTAATTTTTTCGCAATAATCACTTTTATAGATGTGTTTGCCTGCGGAATGCCAACAGTCTGTCAGAAAACTCACTGTTTAAGTTTCTGGAAACAGGTATAAGGTCTGTCGTGCCTTGTAATTTTAATTTGTAACCCTGTGCATTGCCTTCAACCTGTTCAATTTTATCAAGGTTTACAATATAAGCGCGGTGACAGCGAAAGAACAATGAATAAGGATATACGGTCGTTGTAGCCTTATTCATAGTCATTCTTATGACGCTATAGGTGAGTTTCCCTTTTTGTTCAAAAAATATTTTAATATAGTTACTGGCCGCTTCAATATAAAATAAATGGTCTGCGTCAATAGTTTTTTTTTCTGTTTGATGATCGCTTTCAAAAGTTATTTCCCCATTTTGGGCGGAGGCGGGCTTGTGGCTGTCAGTTTGTTCACTTCCTTTCTTTTGTTCTAATTTCTTTTGAAGCGTCGCCGCCTCCCGTTTGAATTGCTGCAACCAATGATTTTGCGAGTACAGCGTGTAAATAATAATTGGCAAAAGGCCAACGGAAATGGCTATGCCCTGATAATAGAATACATTTTTCCAGGTAAGTTGTATGTGGAATAATAAGGAAGAAATTAAATAATTAACCAGGCCAACCAGAATGACAATAGCCCCCATATTAATGATTTGTTTTCCACTTGTCCATTTTTCTTCGTTAAAAATCTGAGGAAAGAAAAGGTTTAAAAAAAAGTTTGATCCAAAAATGCAGGAGAATGTAATCAGTCCAAAAATGATACTGCTTTTTATCAGCAATGGCGTTGGGATCTTGTCCAATTCAAATGGACGGAACACAAGTAGAAAGATGGTAATAAAAGCACCAAAACCGGCGGCTATTTTTAATCCGTTTTGCCAGGAGCTATTATGTGGGAATGGCTGCCCGAATATATTCATTTATGATTTATTTGAATTCTTTACAAATCTAGTCAAGACTTCGCAGCCACTGAATCTATCTGTGATGTCAGGCTCTGCGAAGTCATTGCGGTTCACCTTCTGTTTATTTTGGCCTGGAGCATTTTTGTTTGTGCCAAACCCCAGCCAGGTGCAATGCTATTTTCGGGTTTAAACACTTTAAAATTACTCAAGGCTTTTTCTATTACCGGGCCCGCTGCTTCGGGGCCACCACCCATCGCTGTTGGCGTAAACATCTTCGTTCTGGCCTCAATTAAATAGGGGCGGGGATTCAAAGGATTCTGTTCCTTGGCAGTTTTCAAAAAGGCAGCCGCTTCTATACTACTGGTCTGCCATCTTGTTACCGGATCAACCAGAATTTTGGTATTAATTATCATTCCCTGTAGCGCCGATATTTCAGAATTATTATTGCTGAGCAAGCTTGCTTTTTCAAGATATTCTCCGGCTTTTGCGGCGAGAGGGTCGATCATTGCTTTATCGGGTACATTCATTGCCATAAACCCATAACATAAAGCAGCATAATACCAGGGTTGCCAATATTTTTTTTCTGCATTTCCTATTCGCTCGAATGTATTGGCCAGCATCGTATAAGTGGCAGCTGTGCTGGCAGTATCCAGTATTCTTAAATTTGTTTCCATCGTGACAATAAATTTTTTCTCTTCCGCAGAGGCTGCTGGTTGTGCCATGCTGCAGTCGAAAAGACAGAATGAGACAACAAGAATAATAATTACTTTTTTCATTGTGATTGTTTTATGAGAGTGACAAATAATTTGCAGATCATTCATGAAACTGTTTTAATTATCTATAATTTCCTTTCTCCTGTCCGTGCCGATACTTAAATAAATGCCGATAAAGTAAAAGCGTCTTGCCATGGGGATAATAGCCTCATTTCGGTATAAGCCATTCACATCCTTACTGGCAGAGAAGTGATATCCAAATACCTGGTTATTGCCAAACACATTGTTGGTATTAAAGATTAATACGGCATTGGCCTTACCGATCGTAGTTAAATAATTTATTTGGAAGCCCACATTATGATAAGCGATGGTACGGTCTTTCATAAAATCCTGTTTGGGTAAATTGGGATTGTAATAAGGCCTTCCGCTGGCATACGTATACGTAATTGAAAACATAGACGCGATTTTCTCCATCCACTGCTTCATTACGATATTTAATGTATGACTAGCTGCAAAGCTGGGCTGTACTTTTGTTGGATAGTCCAGGTACTGTCTCCTGGTGTTCAGTAAAGAATAAGCAATCCAGTAGTTGAAATTTTTAAATGTCTTTTTATCCCGCCAAAACAATTCAATTCCCTTCGCATATCCCTTGCCGTCGTTGCTTGCTTTAAACAAATTAAAGGATGGGAACGTGACCAGCTGGTTATATTTCTTATAAAACAACTCAATCCTTACGGTTTGCCTATCTGCAATCCGCTGATAACTGAGCAGGAGATGAGTGGCTTTTGTAAATTGTAAACCCGGGGTGCGAAAAAGCAGGTCTGCATCGGGCTTTTGATAAAAATTCCCAAACGCCATAGACACCTGGCCACCGCCCCACTTATAGGCCATTGAAATTCTTGGCGAGAATTTACCCTGACCCAATAACGAGCTATATTCATACCGTATACCCAACCTGGCCACCAGGTGGGTCGTTACATAAAGATCTGTTTCAGTAAATACTGCGGCATAATTATCTTTTCTTACAATAAACGGAATACTGTCTTTTGCATCGATCTTATCAATTACCTGTTGATATTCCGTACCTAAAAGGACTTTATTCAAACCCGGCAAATTTCTGGTTACCGCGATCTTTGCCTGTGTGGTATAATTAGTGATCCGTGGTAAAAAATACCCCAACTCATTTTCACCCGATTTTACGTGCATGCTGATGTTATCTTTATTGTAGCTGAAGCCGGTACCGGCATTAAGCTTCCAATCAGCATTAAGATTTCCGCTGTAAGTTAGTATGGAGAAAACGTGCTTATTGGTTGCCCCGAAATAATCCCGTAAATTTTTCCCCTCAATGTTTGGCTTGTCAAAGCCAATAGAATTGTAGTTAAGATAGCCGTAATATTTAAGCATCCCGTCTTTTGTCTTTAACCTGCCCGATAGCTCTCCATTAATAATTTCAGGGGATTTTGTATAGTTAACCCGCTGCGGTATTATATTGAAATACGGCTGCAGGTTATTGTAATTCACCGTTACACAGGCACTGGCATTTTTTCTTTTATTTAGCTGTTGCCTGGTAAGTGTTAACTGAGGAGAGGAAACAATGAGGTTTGTTTCAGACCTTGCAGGCAAATCATGCGTTTCTAATGTCAGGGCAGATGATAGCCCCTGACCCAATTGAGCAGAGTATCCGCCACTGCTGAAATTAGTTCCTTTAAAAAGTAAGGGGGAGAACCGGCCTCTTTGGGCAATATCAGGTACACTGCTGAAAAACGGTTTAGTAACCATCATCCCATCAATAAATATTTTTGTTTCGTTACCGGTTCCACCTCTTATAAATAAGCCTTCTGTCTCTCCAACCTGCTGGGCTCCCGGCAACGTTTTTAATGCGGATACAATATCTGCCTGCTGACCAGCCGTTGTGAGAATATCCAATGGTTTTAACAAGGAACTTCTTTTCTTATCGCTTGCTTCAAAGCTGCCCGCGGATACTGTAACCCCATCCATTTCGGTAATCGCTTCTTTTAAAACCGCACTAATTGATATGGGCTTTGATCGCAGTAATACCTCCACCGCAAATTTCTTGTATCCCAGGATGGTGATAATAATTTTCTGTTGCCCTGTGTCAGAGGAATTAAAAGAAAAAGTACCATCGGCTGCCGAAGTAGTTCCGTCATACTTGTTTTCCAGCGAGATACCAGCCCCCGAAAGAGGCTCGTTATTGGAATTCTTTACGAGCCCTGATATAATGGTTTGAGAATGTAAATGTTCTCCTGCAAAAAGTAAAAAAATGATTAAAGCTGATTTCCCGGTCATGCAATTGTTTTATGCAAATCTATCCTGTCCGGAAGGGGTGTTCCAAATCAGCGGGTTGAACTGTTGCTTACAGGGACAGAGTGCTGTGAACGTCACGCGCTCCGGTTAGTCAAACTAAAACATCATTGATTTTGCTCAGGTACGTTGATTACCCAGTCATTCAGGTATTCCTTCCCTTTCAGGTTATGGGAGGCCCACCGCAGGTACCAGATACCTCCCCGCAATACAGAAACGTTTTTATACCCTCGTTTTTTAAGGGTTGCAGCGGCCGCGTATACATATTCCGGATCACCAAAAGCATAGATAATAACCGGGTTATTCTTTGATTGTGGCAGCCGCGAAGAGCCTTCAAGTTCTGCGGCCGGAATACTGATCGCATTTTTAACCTGGCCAATATTCTCCCAATAGTTTTTTGACTGGTTTGTAAATTCTTCATTAGATCTTACATCAATTAACGTCAAAGGCTTTTGATCCTTCAATTGTTTATCAAATTCTTCGGCCGATAGCAGGTTAAAATTTCTGCTGGCTGTATATTCATTAGCCGATTTGCCGGTGGTATTAATTGAATAGTCCACCCATTCGTCAATTCCATTAATTAAGATGCTTACATCTTTAAACCCCTTCGTGATCAGTGACTGCGCTGCGACAGGGCTTTCATTTCCATATTCATCAACAAGCATGATCGGTTTGTCACGAGGTATGTTTGCCAGGGATTCATTTAATGTAGCAAAAGGAATGTTTACGGATTGATTAAACCGGCCTTCCGATCTTACTTTTTCGCTGAGCGCCGTGCCGTTAAATGCGGAATCATTACGAAGATCAATGATGAAATAAGGACCGTGTGCCCTAATGTTCTCAACCAGTTGTCCGGGCGATAAAATCTTATAAGGCAGCGTTGTTGCGATTGCAAATCCGGCACAGAATCTTTGTGCTATACCCTGTAGATAAAAATTCGTCAACCCGCCATCAACATTAAATAATTTGGAAAATCCGCTATCAGCAAGCATTCTTGAAGCACGGCGGCTGCGCTGACTATGGGAACAATAAATAAACAAGGGTTTGTCTTTATACGGTATTAACTCTTTCCATCTGGCTGGTAACTCCTGGATGCTGATGTGAAAAGCATCCTTAATATGCCCAATATTTAAACCGGGAGAAGAAGACAGGGTATCATCAAATTCCCCCTGGCTTCTCACGTCTAAAAGGACATAACCCGGGTGAGTTTGCAGGGTTTTACAAAGATCTTCAGGAAATACCGTTGTGTATTTTACATTATCATTTTTGAATTGTGCCGTTGCGGGTTGTGTGCAACAAAGCAACAGGTAAACGAATAACCGGCGCATAAGCAAAGTTTTGAAAAAACAAGATAAACTGAAAGAACCTGGTGAAGCCACGCTATTTACTATTTGGGAATACAGCCATTTCCCCCCCTTTTTTGTATAAGAAAACATATTGGCAGAGCACGACGACTTTCGGTTAAATAGATTGTGCCATGAGCGTCCATGGCTCTTCTGCCGGTAGCTAAATACGGCACCCCCAGGTAATAAGCCAACTCCGTTATCTGGTGAACTCGCATTTAATCATTTGCCTGTGGTCGTTCTTCTCTCATTTTGACCGACCAGGGTCCATTACCGGCAATTAAAAAATATATCAGTAGCAACAGAACAAGTATGGTTATACCCAATTCCGAATAAGGCCTTAGCATACTTCCATAGGAACGAACAAAAAAAACGGCGCCCAGCAATACCGGTATCTGGATAAGACAGGCAAAACGGGTAAGCACGCCGAAGATTAAAAGAATACCGCCCAGCAGATGGGCAAACACAACATAATGGCCCGCCAAAAAGTAGACAAAATATCCAAAAGACAGTTGGCTGGACATCAAACTGATCAAGTCGCTCATGTTATTCAAAAAATCAATGGCCTTATAAAAAAGAAAAATGCCAAGGGCTATCCGTACGATGTCCATCCATCCGGGATGATGTCTGTCACCCCAATATTCCAGGCGTTGCAGAAGATTCATATAGCAGATTTTAATTTAAAAAAAAGAGCGTATATAAAGTTACAGCAATTTTTAAAAAGATTAACCAGTCGTAAAATAAGCAGGATTTGACCCCCGGATTTTCCTGGTTACTTGTTCTTCTCTTTCAGCCACCCAAAGATATCGTCCCGGTAGGCGGCGCCGATGGGGATATCAATGTTTCCAATTTTAATGTAATTCCCTTCGACAAATTTTATCTTATCGCGTGAGATGATATAACTTTTGTGAACGCGGATGAAATCAGAATAGGGCAGTTCTTCCTGCAGGCTTTTTAATGTATTATTGACAATATACTGGCTGTCGGAGGTAAATACCTTCACATAATCACCTGTTGCTTCAAGATAAAGAATTTTTTCAAAGTCTATTTTATGTACTTTTTTACCAGCCTTCAGAAAAATAAACGGGTCCATGTTCTTTTCGTCCGCTATTTTTTTGCTGACACCGTCCAGCCTGGTCAAGGCTTTGTTTACGGCTTTTAAAAAGCGCTCAAAAGAAAACGGTTTTAATAAATAATCAATAGCATCCAGTTCAAATCCTACCACTGCGAATTCAGGATAGGCTGTAGTGAGGATGACCAGGGGAGAATGAGTCAACGTTTTCAAAAAACTGATACCCGATAAACCTGGCAGGTTGATATCGAGGAAGATCAGTTGTACTTCCCTGTCAGCTAATACTGGCTGTGCTTCCATAGCGTCATTACATACGGCTGTCAGTTCCAGCAAAGGACAATCAGATATATACTTTCGCAATACATTTTGCGCCAGTGGTTCATCTTCGATGATAGCGCAACGGATAATTTTCTTCATATACTCAACTCTAATTGCACAATAAAGCTATCTTCTTTTTCTGTTACCAGCAGTTTATGCCGGTTTGGATACATCAGTTCAAGCCTTCTTTTTACATTTTCCATACCCAGGCCCCTAAATTCCTCTTTTTCCACTTCATCAATGTGGCCTTTATTGTTTTCAAGCCTGAAACCGAGTTGATGTTCATCAACTTTAATTTCCAGTTCGATATAAGTCTGTTTGCTGTCGCCTTTAGCGCCGTGTTTAAAAGCATTTTCGAGAAAAGTGATCAACAGCAAGGGTGCGATTCTTTGATCCGTGACTTCTCCCTCTATATTCGTTTTGATCCGTAGTCTGTCGCTGGAGCGTATTTTTTGTAGTGCAATATAATCCTTCAGCACCGCGATTTCCTTATGCAGCAACACCGTATCTTCTTTTGATACATACAAAAAGTAGCGCATTAAGTCTGATAATTGCAAAATGGTTCCTGGTAGCTTGTCGTCCTTTGCCAGCGAAAGAGAATAAATACTGTTCAATGTATTAAAAAAGAAATGTGGATTAATTTGTGCTTTCAATGCTTTTAACTCTGACTGAATTCCCTGTTTTTCAGATTCCAATAGTTTTCGCTCTAATTCATTCACCTCAAATCTTGATTTAGAAAGTTTAAGCAGGGTGGTGATAGCAACGAACGCAAAAAAGAATAAAGCTATTTCCCACCAGGTGTAATAGGATATGAAGAAATAACCCGGAAAAAGCCAGGTAGACCAGTGATTAAACAATTCTATATTTAGAAACATAAAAATGCCAACAAGACAGAAAAGAAGGACAACGTATTTTATTAACGGGATCGGCTGGCGCATCTTGGGTAATAGCCAGTAGAGATTAAGATATACCACCGGCAAAATAGTGGCCAGGAATAATGAGGTATAAACATAATCAACAGCCACGGGCTTGCTGTTGATCTTAAAAATATTCAGTAGAATAAAAAAGGAAAAGAGAACAAACAAACCATGCTCCAGTATTCGCATCCATTTGTTGTTTTCCCTAAAATTTCGGCGATCCATTGCTATATTTTCTTTAAGTTAATGGTATTCCCTTTATTGTACAATCTTTCATCATTCCCGTATTTGACAAGGAATTGTTGTAGTTCTGCCGGCGATGCTGTAATAAGGGAGGTATTAAACAAACTGTCATTTTCATACTTAACCCCCAGGGTGCCTTTCGCCAACTGATCTTCAATGAAATCACCATTCAGAAATTTTATATCCACCGAAGCATCATGAACAAGGATCCTGGCAATGGTATGGGATGGAAGATAATCCGTGCCATCAAAAAGGTTGTCGATAACCTTCGATGGGGTTGCGGAAGGAACCGCTGCTGAAACAGGGATCAGATCGGCATAAAGTTGATTATCGAGTCGCATTAGACTTGCGATCATCGTATAATTATAACCGGATTTTGTAAAACTGAGGACGTAAGATTTCGAATACAGCAAGGAATCTTCTTTGCTGTCAAAGCCGTTATTTTTCTCCTGGTTACCGACTGTTACCTTACTGATACTTTTGTAAAAATTGCTCTTCATAAGATCTTCGATGATAAATATAGAACTATCATTCTGTTGCCATCGGCCGGTTATGCGGTTATCAGTAATTACCTTATCATAAGTCACCAATTGATGAAGGCTGCTGATGCAGGAACTCCATGAGATCAGTATCATTAGGGGGAAAATATTTTTAAGCATGGTAAGAAGGTTTGATGTTTAATTGATTTTTGTATAAAAGGAAGGGTTATTGTTTCCGTAGGCTTCCGGCACATCGCTGTACTTTATTAGGTATTGCTGCAACTGTTCTGTTGGCGCCGTAATGAAATAACCACCATCATCCAGTTTAGCATGTTGTATACGGATCTGTTTATTTTTAATAAGCTTTTCGAGATAACCGGCATCCAGTTGTTTTATTTCAAAGGAGCCTGCTGAACTGAAATCAATCCGGTAAATGCCATGCATTGGTATAAAATGCGCTTTAAAAAAAGCGTCTGCTGTTTCTCGCTTTTTTCCCCCGGCGGGGTAGTAATCCAGGTAATAGTATTTACCCAATTTTACCAGGAACGCGAAATAAACTGATTCCGGGTTGTCGTTACCGCTTTTAACCGTAACCTCGTACACTCTATCTGCGTTTTGCTGAAGTGTTTCTGAAAACTGTTTCAGATGTTCTTTCGCTGCTTTGCGATAGGTTGTGATTGAACCATCATTTGTTTTTTTCCAGCTTCCTGCCAGGCGCCCATCACCAACAAGGTCTTTGACGGTAAAGATGGGATGAAGGGTGGTTAAACAACCATTCAACAGTAGCAACAAAGGCAATAAAAGGGTTGCAGCAATTATTTTTTTCATTGTATGAAATTTGTACAGCTAAAGTAGAAACAGGCGAAGCGGCCATAAAACTATTTCGGTAAACACATTCATTTTACCGGCAAACATAAAAAACCGGTGTAATTACGATTCT
>JAOQAL010000056.1 GCA_025963615.1 Chitinophagaceae bacterium
CAACCAGTTTTAAAATACTGAACGTATTTAAAAATCCTGAGGATGCAAAAAAAGACCAGGAAAAAGAATATGCAATCTACCTGCCTATTCAACAAAAGGAACAGGAAGAGTTTAGGATTAAGGCTGAAACAGAGGCTAAAAAAGATTTAGTAGAACAAGCCAAAGAAATGGAAAAATATTTAGCGGCTAAAAATATTACCACACAAAAAACACCCCTCGGCGCTTATGTAGTGGTGAAGCAACCCGGATCTGGCGCGGCTATTGATTCAGGAAAATTTGTAACAGTAAAATATTCAGGAAGGCACCTTGATACAGATTCTGTTTTCCAGGCAAGTACCTTTACAACACAAATAAGCGGCCCCAATCCATCTATGAAAGGTTTCGAAGATGGATTGAAATTTTTCAAAAAGGGCGGCATCGGTACCATTTATATTCCAGGGGCCGTTGGTTATGGGAAGAATCCTCCACAAGGTTCTCCATTTAAACCCAATGAAGCATTGATTTTTGATGTAGAAATAACGGATGTATCAGACACCGCACCTGAACCTGCCGCCAGATCGAATACAAAAACAAAAATTGATACCACTCAACGAAAAAAATAATCATCGGAACTTTTTTTGAGCGATCTTTAGGGTAATTTCCCGATCACGGGTAATACAGTGGATGATTGATGTGTGATTCCCTAACTACACATCGGTTAGTCAAATTTAGTGTTGGCTCCGTTTTTAGTCCAAGATTCCTCAAGTCTTCCGCTCCCTATGAACCCGTTCCCGGTAATTACTGGTCGTCCCATGATGCTTAGCCATGCCATTGATAGCTCCGCCTTTTGAATTAATTCGTTTTAGACGGATTTTAAAGCAATCTATGATTGCTTTTTTTGTTGCCGTCATTTTAAAAGATCCGGTGGATTAAGCCCGGCTATATTTTTCGAATAAAGTAATGGCTTGTTTTGCTTCCTTTACATCATGCACACGAAGGATGTCCGCGCCATTCATAAGAGCGATCGTATTCAAAATGGACGTGCCATTCAGCGATTCCCCGACAGGAATTTTAAGCGTTTTATAAATGGATGATTTTCGGGAAAGGCCTGCAAGAACAGGCAGTTGAAGCATTTTAAAGAGGGGGCTATTTTTTAAAATCTCAAAATTGTGCTGAATGGTTTTACCAAAGCCAAAGCCCGGATCAATGATAAGATCATGAATACCTGCTTTTTTCAATTCTGTAGTTTTGAATATAAAAAAATCAAGTATTTCTTTGGTGACGTTATCGTACCGGGGCTCCTGCTGCATCGTACCGGGTTGCCCTTTCATGTGCATCAGGATATAAGGTACGCGCAGGGATGCGACGACCGGTATCATTTGAGGATCTATGCTCCCGGCGCTTATATCATTCACCATACAAGCTCCGGCGCCGACAGCTTCTTTGGCCACTTCCGAATAATAGGTGTCAACAGAAATATAAGTCTCCGGAAATTCTCTGCAAATATTTTCAATAGGCGCTGCCAATCGTCTTAATTCTTCTCCGGCAGTCACCCGTTCGCTGCCCGGTCTCGTGCTCTGTCCGCCAAGGTCGAGAATATCCGCGCCCTCTTTCAACATTTGTTCTGCCTGTTTCAGCAGACAATCTGTTTTCTCAAACCGGCTGCCTTCATAAAATGAGTCAGGCGTAACATTAATAATACCCATTACCAATGGTTTATCCACAACCAAAAGACGGCCTTTACAATTGAGTGTAAACATTACTGTTTGTTGATTACTTTTGGAGCTAAAGATAAAACAGGTAGGCGATGAATGGTGAGTTGTGAATAAGAGCTTTTAACGAACAGTTTTCACCGTATTCGCCATTGACCATTCACGTTGATTATTATGGAGACGACAGATCATCAATACGACAGCGTAATTCAAGGCTGCAAGGAAATATTTATTAATAAGGCAAAAGACTATGGTACGGCCTGGCGGGTGCTAAGAACCATTTCCGTTGTTGACCAGATTTTTATTAAAGCCCAGCGGATACGAACAATCCAGGAAAAAAGAAGTCAGAAAATAGGGGATGATATCAGTTCGGAATTTCGGGGTATTATCAATTATGCCATCATTGGCACCATTCAACTGGAACTTCCCGCAGGCTTACCGGACGAAATGCCGGTGGAACAAATTTCCGCTCTGTACGACAAGCATACCAAAACGGCGAAACGACTGATGCAGGATAAAAACCATGATTATGGGGAAGCCTGGCGGAGTATGAGCCAGGAAAGTTTTGTGGATCTTGTTTTAATGAAATTGCAGCGCATCCGCCAGATTTTAATTAATGAAGGAAAAACGATCATAAGCGAGGGTATTGATGCCAATTATCTCGATATCCTTAATTATGCGGTATTCGCATTGATCCTGCTATCTGAAAAACAATAATTTTTATAAAAAGATTTGAATGAAAGTCATTATAAATATTTCCCGCGTCCTGGTCGGCACCCTGTTTATTTTCTCAGGGCTGGTAAAGGCCAATGATCCGATGGGGCTTAGTTATAAGATGCAGGAGTTTTTTGAAATCTGGAATGAAGGGTTGGCCAGGAGTTCTTTTTTTTTAAATAATATCCTGATTAATCTTTTTCAGTTCCTGCATGATCATTCCCTGCCATTATCCGTAATAATGATTGCCTTTGAAATTATTGCAGGCGTGGCTTTGTTACTGGGTTGGCGTATGAAATTGTTCAGTTGGCTTTTATTATTGCTGATTGTTTTTTTTACGTTCTTAACGGGCTATGCTTTTCTTTCAGGCAAATTTAAAAACTGCGGCTGCTTTGGTGATTGCCTGCCTATAACGCCACTTACATCATTTCTAAAAGACGTCGTGTTGACCATTTTAATTTTTTTCCTCTTTTATCACCGGAAAAAAATAAAGCCCTTATTCAGCAATAAACCGGGTAACCTATTTATGCTGACAACAACCATACTTTCTTTCGGCATTCAATGGTACGCATTAAATTATCTGCCTGTAAAAGATTGCCTGCCATTCAAAGTGGGCAACAATATTAAGGAACAAATGAAAATACCCCCGGGCGCGTTACCGGACAGCTTTGCGATCCGCTTTGTATATGAAAAAGGAGGGAAGCCTTTCGAGTTTTCGCCAACCGATTTACCTGCCGATCTCGGCACCTATACTTTCAAAGAAAGAGTAGACAAGCTGATCCGGAAAGGCAATGCAGAGGCTCCGGTAAAAGGTTTTTCTTTATCCGGGGTAAGCAATGAAGATTCGACAAATATCGTTCTGGCAGAACCTTATTGCCTGTTATTATTTGATGAAAATTTTTCAACTCCTGTTGCCGCCTGGAAGGATGATTTTTCAAAAATTTATCTGGAGGCAAAAAAGAAAAACGTACCTGTTTATATCATTACGACTTCCCCCGATGAAGCCTTGGTTAAATTGGCCCCGACTTCATTCCATACGATTCCTGTTTTTAAATGTGATTACACGGTGATACGAACTGCCGCAAGAACCAATCCGACCTTGTACCTGCTGAAGGAAGGAACTATTGTTGGCAAATGGAGTTATAAAAGAATGAGCGATGCATTCAGTGATTTAAATAAAATTCCTGTGTTGCCGGCGCAAACAAATGATATGGTTGCGCCGGATAGTAGCCATATAAAAGACAGCACCAATCATTAGCTGTGATAAAATTCATCATAAAAAAAACCTGGTATGGCCTGCTCGTTTTAGCCGGAGTCGTTGTATTGGTTTTTTTTCTTTTCCAGGGTTTTGGAGATCCTTCAAGGTTGATCATGGGACAAACCGGGGATTCTGCCACCCAGGCCAATATCAAGAAAGAATTATACCTTGATCAACCCAAATGGAAACAATTCCTGTACTATCTGAATGATGTTTCACCTGTTTGCATTCATTCAAAAGAAGAAATTGAAACAAAAAAATTAAAAGGGGTTTTTATCGGTAGTAATCCAAAGTTTGGAATCAAGGTTCCTTACCTGCGCAAATCATATCAAACCAAGAAAGAAGTCGGCTCCATATTGCTGGAAGCGTTGCCGGGCACTTTATTACTTGCTTCGGCCGCCATGTTTATTGCTATTGTTGTGGGTATTCCGCTTGGTGTATTGGCCTCGGTTAAACAAAATACCTGGTGGGACACCTCCTCTATTTTTGCCAGTATTATTGGTATATCAGCTCCCTCTTTTTTTATGGGAATTATCATCTCCTATCTTTTCGGGTTTGTATTGACCAACTGGACCGGGCTTCATATAACGGGGAATTGGTTTGAAATTGACGAAATAACCGGGGAAAAGCGCCTGGCTTTTCAAAACCTTATTTTACCAGCAGTCACCCTGGGCATAAGGCCCTTGTCGATTATTACCCAGTTGACGCGCAGCGCGATGCTTGATGTGCTTGACCAGGATTATATCCGGACAGCCTATGCTAAGGGCCTGAGCAAAACATTGGTTATCTGGAAGCATGCGTTGCGAAACGCGTTAAATCCAGTCATTACCGCTATAACAGGCTGGTTTGCCGAATTGCTGGCGGGCGCTTTCTTTGTGGAATATATCTTTGGGTGGCAGGGAATCGGAAAGGTGACGGTGGATGCGCTGGAAAAACTGGATTTCCCGGTAGTCATGGGCTCCGTTCTTATATCGGCGACTTTTTTCATCACCATTAATATCCTGGCCGACATTATCTATGGAGTGGTGGACCCCCGGGTGAGGCTCGATTAATTTATCATTACTAATTTATTTTTGCTTGGTATTTATCAGAACAAAATTGTAATTTGTATATATAATTTTGTACCATTTGATCGCTGGCTCCGGGTATTGCGACTGTTTGTAAGAAGTTCCTGATTGATTGCATTACTAATTTTAAAACTATCCTTATGCAAAAGCTTCTAAGCATTCTTTCAAGAAAACAAACCTATTTTCAAAATGTTTCTTCGTCCTCTTACGTCAGTGAGGCACTTTTCCAAATGAGTTGTCAAAATCTCGACTACCTGGTAGTGATAGATGATAATGAAAATTTTGCCGGGGTATTAACTGAGCAT
>JAOQAL010000088.1 GCA_025963615.1 Chitinophagaceae bacterium
TAAAGCAAAACAGGAAAATCTATCGGTCGTCACCGTCTGACTCTATCAAAGCTTGCTGGGATTATTATGCAGTATGGGTTCGTGGCAAATTTCCAACGCCAGTACATGCAAGAAGAATATGGGGTGACCCTTGTAATTGCAACCAACAAAATTTATTGAACCCGATCTTATTTTATTCTCTCCAATCGATGGGAAAATGGGACATAACTGGACCACTTTCAAAAGTAAAAGCAAGGACGCTTGTTATTGGCGGCAATAAAGATGAAACCCCTGTTGCAGCATTCGAAGAATGGAAAAGGAGTTTACCTAATAGCCAATTGCTGATCATCGACGGAACAGGACACTTACCTTATGTAGATAATCCCGCTGTCTTTTTTGCAGCCGCAGAACAGTTCCTTCAAAATAAGTGGCCGGACAATTCAGTCCTGCAGGCAAAAGCTGTCGGGATAGTATTTCCAACTGACGAAAAAGGGTCGGCTTACCTGAAAGCAAGAGCAGCGGTAATTACTATAGAAAATGAGCTCGTACGATTAATTAATAAAGCATCCTGGGATAGTGCAGCGGCAATATATGCAACCGATGCTACGATTTTTTCGCCTGGCTCACCCCCGGTGACAGGGCAAAAAGCCATAGCCAGTTTTTGGCATACCGTTTCTATACGGGGAATGCACACAATGGAATTACAGTTTATTGACCTGGAACAAAGCGGGGATAAATTAATTGCAAGAGGAAAATATGTGATGAACAATAAGCAGGCTGAAATCATTGATATTGGAAAATTCATAGCCATTTATACGAAAGAAAAAAATAAGTGGCGGCTACAAACTGATATGTTTAATACAAGTATGGAAACACGGTCACCGGTTGAAGTGCCTGATTATTTAACATTGCCAAAGAATTAAAAGCGCTTTAAGACCGGTTCTATTTGGATCTTAACCTGCCGGGGTGAAAACCTGCGTTCTTTGCGATACATAAGGGTGAAGCAGTATCGCAAAGAACGCAAGGAACCGCAAAGTTCGCAAAGAGGAAAGCCTGGCTCTAAACAAAATAAAATGCGAAAACTAATTGCCGCACTCAATATGACACTCGATGGGTTTTGCGACCATACCGCAATGACTGCCGATGATGAAATACATCAACATTATAATGAGCTGTTAAGTAATGCAGATACCCTTATCTACGGAAGAGTAACCTATCAACTTATGGAAAGTTATTGGCCATCTATCGTAAAAGATCCTACCGGTAACAAACCAACTGATGAATTTGGAGTACTGATAGACAATATTTCAAAGATTGTTTTTTCCCGTACGCTGAAAAATGTTGATTGGAAAAATACAACATTGAAAAAGGAAATCATTAAAGAGGAAATTTTGGAACTCAAGCAGCAAGCGCGTAAAAATATCCTGGTTGGCAGCCCGAGTTTAATAACAGCCTTAGCGCAACTTGACTTAATTGATGAATACCAGCTTGGCGTTCAGCCAATTGTTTTAGGAAGCGGCTTACCTTTATTTAAAAACATCAAGAATAGAATTGATCTGAAACTCTTACAAACAAAAACATTCGGTTGTGGTGCAATCATTCTTTACTATGAACCGGCAAAAAAAACGCATAGGTAAAACGCCCCACCTGTATCAACCGGTTCACTCACCTGAACCCATCACACCAGGTCCCATTTTCTCCGGTATTCCCTGTGCAGGTAACTGTTTGCTTCTTTATCATTTATGAATTTTTCCTTTTCGCTGTTCCAGTTAAGTTTTCTTTGCAAGCGCCAGGAAATGAGCGCGAGGTGCATGGGCATGGTAAGTTTCCGGGCATACTCCAGGCTTGATTCCGGCTGGTTTCTTGACTTTACTGCATCCAGGAAATTTTGCTGGTGTCCCGGTGAACGCAGAATGGTGACCGGCACTTCCGGCACATCGTTCACGGTTTGCCCGTTGATGGTTATTGACCGGGTATTGTAGTCACAGATCAATGAACCCTTATCCCCTTCAAAGTAAGCGCCGATGTGTTTACCAGCCGCTCCCGGAACATTCGGCGGTTCATGCGTCCAGAATATTTTTAATCCGTCAAATTCATAATCCACGTCTATCCATTTTGGCGCATCCCCGATCCCTTCTGTCTGCGCTTCTCCCCTAGCCGTTATCGTTTGTAAACCTTTCGGATCCAGTGCCCAGAAAACCACATCGGCAATATGGCACCAGAAATCAGCAAAAACACCGCCTGAGTAATCAAGAAAATAACGGTAATTGAAATGACAACGCGCGGGCGTGTAATCCGCATATGGCGCCGGTCCCAGCCACATATCCCAGTTCAATCCTGCGGGAGGGTTTTGAGCAGGCGCAGCCTGTAGTACCGGCGGGAACCCTGTTTTCCATAAATGCACCGTGTGCACTTTACCAATGGCGCCCGACCGGATGATCTCTACCACGCGGTGATAATTATCTCCCGCATGGATCTGCGTACCCATCTGGAAAATGCGGTCGTGCCGTTTCAGGTTCTTCAACATCATCTGCCCCTCCTTTATATCATAAGAAAGCGGCTTTTCTCCATACACGTCTTTCCCTGCCTGGAAAGCCAGCGTGGCGATCTGTGCGTGCCAGTGGTCCGGGGTAGCGCAGGTTATTGCATCAATATCTTTTCTATCCAGCACATGACGAAAATCGGAATATAGATCCGCTGTAGTACCAGGTTGTATTGCCTGTAGTTTTTTAAAGGTTGCATCAAGATGGTCTTTATCCAGGTCACAAAGCGCGACTATCTCGGCATCGGGTAATTTGGCAAACCAATCCATATGATTATTGCCCATGCCACCGAGTCCAATATGTGCTATGCGCACCCTGTCACTTGGCGCTTTCCGGGTGAGTATGGATGGTAAAATCAGGAACCCTG
>JAOQAL010000098.1 GCA_025963615.1 Chitinophagaceae bacterium
ATCCATTAACACAGTCGATGACTCTACAGAGATTGTATCTGTAAAAAAGACATTATTAAGAAGTTCTGATTGAGTTACATCTAGCCCCATTTCATCGGGACTTTTACAAGAAAATAAAATAAGGGCCAGTAAAAATACTGGTCCCCATTTTTTAGCCAACAAGCTCATTATATAAATTATAGTAGGAATCTAAAAAGTTATCGTCTTTGTCAATCGTATCAATTTTTTTGCTTTGCTCTAATTCTTCAAAAAACTTATTAGTGTTTTCATTGAATGCTTCTCCGCCTTTTATCACCGCGTCAGCGTATTCCATTCCAATTTTAATAAAACCTTCGTAATCGGCAGATTTCAGATTGAAAAGCATTTCATCGTTGATATCGATCATCTTAACCTTATCCAGCATGGTGGCCGCGAATTTATGAGAGAAAATATTCTCATTGTAAATCGAGAAGACACTTTTGGTGTCTTTGAACATCGGGTCGTTTTTATAGGTTGTTTTCAAATACATCGGTATCAGACTGGTCATCCAATCGTTACAATGAACAATATCAGGTGACCAACCCAGCTTTTTAACAGTCTCTATAACGCCTTTGCAGAAAAATATTGCCCGCTCATCATTATCCTCATAAAACTTATTTTCCTTATCAAAGAAAACATACTTCCTGTGGAAATAATCTTCATTGTCTATAAAATACACCTGCAATTTTGCATTCGGAATTGAGGCTACTTTAATGATCAATGGTTTTTCTTCATCACCCACTGCTATATTTATTCCTGATAATCTAACTACTTCATGTAACCTGTTCTTTCTTTCGTTTATTAATCCAAATCGAGGTACTAATATTCTTATTTCCATTCCCCTTTCCTGCATTCCCTGAGGAAGTTTTCTGACAAAATCAGCGACTTCAGAAGTTTGTAAGAAAGGATTAATTTCACTAGCAACATAAAGAATCCTTAGTTTTGACATATATCTAGATTTAATTCCAATTTATAATCGGGGATACAAAATTACGAAATTTTTTCTCCAATTTCAAGTTTTTTAATTCTATAAAATGTAGCTTTGACCCTTTTTACACTCTTTTGCAAGATATGGAGGTTTTTAAAAGCATAGAGCCTCTGCAGCAGGCACTGCAAAAATTCAAATGTAACAACAAACGCATTGGGTTTGTACCCACTATGGGCGCCCTCCACAAGGGACATATTTCTTTAATAGAAAAATCACGGGCTGAAAACGAAGTCACCGTTTGCAGTATCTATGTAAATCCCATTCAGTTTAACAATTCTGAGGATTTTAAAAAATATCCGAAAACAATTGAAAAAGATATAGAAATTCTTGAAAAAGCAGGTTGTGATATTTTGTTCCTGCCCGAGGATAAGGTAATGTATCCTGAGCCCCCGAAAGTAAAATTTGAATTTGGAGCCTTGGGAAATATCATGGAAGGCAAGTTCAGGGAAGGACATTTTAATGGGGTAGCAATTGTAGTTTCCAAACTATTTAATATAGTAAAACCTGACAATGCCTATTTTGGGCAGAAAGACCTTCAGCAATACCTGATTGTGCGACAATTTGCTAAAGACCTCTCATTTAATACCAACGTTCATGCTGTGCCCATTTTCCGGGAAGAAGATGGCTTAGCGATGTCTTCGAGGAACGTGAGACTTTCTGCCGGACAAAGGGAGCTTGCTCCTAAAATATTTTTGGCCCTGCTTTTGGCCAAAACACTTCTTCTTACCAAGACTGTAAAAGAAACACAGGAGGAAATTCAACATTTCTTTACGCCTTATCCCGAATTTAAGCTTGAATACCTTGAAGTAGTGAACAAGGAGACGCTGGAAATTGTTTCATCAGTTAAGGATAATAAAAACCTGGCAGTTTGTATTGCAATTTACCTTGGCGATGTAAGGCTTATCGATAACCTCTTTTTATTTTCTTAATATTTATAGTCATATTTGCTTTTTTTAATTCAGTGATGTTTATAGAAGTATTAAAATCCAAAATTCATAGGGTACGTGTAACTCAGGCCGAATTACACTATGTGGGTAGTGTTACGATTGATGAATCTTTGATGATAGCAGCAAATTTTATTGAAAACGAGAAAGTTCAGATAGTCAATGTTAATAATGGAGAGCGATTAGAAACCTACATTATTAAAGGAGAGAAGGACAGCGGTATGATCTGCCTAAACGGGCCTGCCGCCAGAAAAGCGCAGGTGGGTGATGTGATCATTATTTTCTCGTATGCCTCTATGGAGTTTGAAGAGGCCAAAAAATACAAACCCGTTCTTGTTTTTCCGGACGAAAACAACCGCTTGATCAATTAAACCCAATGAATTTAAAAGTTATTATCCGGTATCTCTTGTCTTTGGTGCTGGCAACATTCCTATTGTGGATCGGATTTAAAGATTTAAACTTCGGGGAAATCTGGAGCACCTTGAAAGAGGTAAATTTTACCTATATCTTTATTTCCCTGGTAGTGCTGGTAATCAGCCACATTATAAGGGCAGCCAGGTCAATGATGCTTTTGCAACCTCTCGGTTATAAACCCGGCCTTGGAAATTCTTTTGTGGCACTGATGGCTGGCTATTTTATCAACCTGGTTGTTCCCCGTTTAGGAGAGGTAACCCGATGTACCGTGCTTCAAAAAATGGAAAAGGTGCCCGTGGCAGCTTCCTTTGGTACTGTCATCACCGAGCGGATCCTTGATTTGATCATGCTGGTCTTGCTGTTCTTACTTGCACTGGTAATAGAATATGACAGGCTCTATAACTTCTATACCTCTTTTGTCAATCAGAAATTTGAAAATCTTGCCCAGTTAAAATTTTATTTCCTCTTAGCCGGCCTGGTGCTGGTTGTTATGGCAATCAGTTCTTATATCCTTTTCCGGATATTCAAAGAAAAAATTGTTGAACATGCGGTATTCAAAAAAATATCTTCCCTGGTAAAAAATATATGGGAAGGCATGTTGAGTGTAAGAAATGTGAGTAATCCTTTTCTATTTATTTTGTTTACCGTATTGATCTGGGCTATGTATTTCCTGGCAGCTTATATTGTACTTCTGTCTATTCCTGACGTTTCTTCCTTAGGGCTTGCGGCAGGTTTATCTATACTTGTAATGGGGAGTTTAGGAATGGCAACACCAGTACAAGGGGGCCTTGGCGCATATCATATCCTTGTTTCCGAAGTGTTGATCTTATACGGAATAGAAAAGAGCAAAGGGTTGATTTTTGCTACAATCGTTCACGAAAGTCAATTGTTGTTTACCCTGTTATTGGGCGCAGGCTGTTTCATTTATTCCCTCATATCCAAGAAAAAAGAGCCTCATAAAATTCATCAAACCTGATTCCCAGGTGTTTCTTTAAGCACTTAATCCTATATTTGTTGTATGAATACGGCAAATAAAATACTCGAATTACCGGAGGCTAAAAAGCTGGCAGATGGTTGGAAGAGAAATGGCTTAAAAATTGTTTTCACAAACGGCTGCTTTGATATTTTACACCTCGGCCACATAGATTACCTTGAAAAATCACGAAATCTCGGCGATAAATTAATTGTAGGCGTAAACCGGGATGCATCCATTAATAACATAAAAGGACCAAACCGTCCGGTGGTAAACGAATATGCACGGGCAAGGGTAATAGCCGCTCTTGAATTCGTGGATACTGTCATTTTATTCGCAGAAGATACTCCGGAAAACCTCATCCTGTCAATTTTACCTGACATTTTGGTAAAAGGCGACGATTATACCATCGATAAGATCGTTGGTGCGGATATTGTAATAAAGAATGGAGGAAAAGTACAAACCATAGAATTGGTGAAGGGCTATTCTACAAGTAAAATAATCGATAAAATAAAAAACACTTAAATTCTGAATAAAATGGGAGTAATCATTATTGGAATTGTTTTCATGATCATAAGCCTGGCAGTAAGCTCCAGACTAAAGAATAAGTTTAAAAAATACTCGGAAATAGGCCTTGCCTCTAACCTCAGCGGTCAGCAGATTGCAGAAAAAATGCTGGCCGATAATGGGATCTATGATGTAAGAGTAGTTTCAGTGGAAGGACAACTGACAGACCATTACAATCCGGCTACAAAAATAGTGAACCTGAGCCATGATGTTTATTATGGACGTTCTGCCGCCGCCGCTGCAGTAGCTGCCCACGAGTGTGGTCATGCTGTACAACATGCAACGGCATACGCTTTCCTCCAACTGAGATCGGCATTGGTTCCTATACAAAACGTCAGCGCAACCATTATCAACATCATGTTTATGGCAATGTTATTTGGTTCAGTTCTGTTACAGGGAGTATTACCTATACAAACTGCGTTGCTGGTAATTATAGCTTGTTACAGCGTAATGACTTTGTTTACATTGATCACACTACCGGTGGAATTTGACGCCAGCAACAGGGCTCTGGCCTGGATCGAGAATAGAGGAATTGTAACACCAAGGGAACATGAAATGGCAAAAGATGCCCTAAAATGGGCTGCTTTAACCTATGTAGTTGCTGCAGTAGGTTCTCTGGTAACATTAATCTATTATATCCTCGCATACCTGGGAATCAACAGAGA
>JAOQAL010000127.1 GCA_025963615.1 Chitinophagaceae bacterium
GATGGTGTTGATGTCGCTGATTCATATGCCAGTCTTACGGAAACAAATAAAAATATTGCGGACGAAATGCTGGCCAATGTAAAATACAATTACCAGCGCAACCTGAATCAGAATAATAAAAGAGGAACGGTGATGTATAATTTATTGCATCAGCTTTTCCTGTCGGCGGATACAACAAAGAATATTGATCTTTCTAAAGAATTCGGTATTCCGCCTATTTATAATGTTGATTACAATTCGCTGGCTGATGACAGTGGCCGCGTTATACAGCAGGTATTTTTTTATGGTGATGAAGACAAAGATGGACAAAATTCCTATGCCAATTTTATGGGAATGTTCCGCGGTAAATCCGATTGGATAGTAACCGACAACAATCCGGATTGGGTATGGATCCGGTCAGCCAATGGTAAGCCGGTATGGATATTTGCCAATAAGCCACTATTGGGAGATGATGATCCGGATGCTAAGGCGCAAGCAAAGCTCGATGGGTATCTCGCAGCCAAAAAACTCAAACCGACCATTTTCATCCATCGCGGACATAGCTTTCACGTAAAATATTCCATGGCACAGATACAGCCTTCTGCCCGGATTGTAATCCTCGGTTCCTGCGGCGGTTATAATAATCTCAACGAAGTACTTAGTATCAGCCCGGATGCGCATATTATTTCTTCCAAACAAGTAGGCACCAAAACAGTGAATGAGCCCATCTTGCAGGCCATTAATAATACTTTGCGACTGGGTAAAAATGTGGACTGGATTCCAATATGGAAGGATTTGAGCAGGCAGTTCTCCGGAGCTTCAAAAGAGAAATTTGATGATTATATCCCTCCATATAAAAATCTCGGCGCCTTGTTCATAAAGGCTTATAAAATCGCCATGGGAAATGACGGTAATTAATAAGTTTTATAAATGGCGGCACATTAAAACTTCTTCTATCTAAATTTGTTTTTTATTTTTCGAAGAATATTAAGAATTTGACAGCTACAACGAAAAAGAAAATATTTGATGTTAGTCTTTTGCGACGGGTCTTCAGTTTTGTTTCACCGTATAAAAAGAAATTTTACTGGTCAATTGTTTTGGCCATTGCACTGGCAATTATTACGCCAATACGTCCCTTATTGATTCAGCTAACGGTTACCAGGTATATTGCAGGCAAATTGATTGACATGATTATCTGGATAACTGTTATCCAGGTTGTGTTACTATTGATTGAAACTGGACTTCGTTTCCTTTTCTCCTATATAACTTCCTGGTTGGGACAAACCGTAGTAAAGGATTTGCGGGTTGCAGTTTACAAAAAGATACTCGGTCTCAATCTGTCACAATTTGATAAGACCCCTATCGGCACGCTGACTACGAGAACCATTAACGACATTGAAGCGATCAATGATATTTTTTCAGACGGACTAATACCGATCATTGCTGATTTGCTATCCATCGTTTCTATTTTATTCGTGATGTTTTATGTGGACTGGCGGTTGACGCTTATTTGCCTTGCGCCTTTCCCGGTATTGATTATTGCAACCTGGTTTTTTAAAGAAAGTGTCAACAAATCTTTTATCCGGGTACGAAATGCAGTAGCTAGCCTGAACGCATTTGTGCAGGAGCATATAACCGGAATGCAGATAGTGCAGACGTTTGCAGCAGAAGACAGGGAGTTTGAAAAATTCAAAAAGATTAATAAAGAACACCGCAATGCCAATATCAATGCCATTTTTGCCTATTCAGTTTTTTTTCCGCTGGTAGAAATTGTACTGGCTGTTTCAACTGCCTTGCTGGTATGGTGGGTAGCTAAAGAAACGTTGAATCTTTCAGCTAATGAATCAAGAGATTTAACCGGTAAAATCACTTCGTTTTATCTGTATCTCAACCTGCTTTTTCGTCCGCTGCGTGTTATCGCTGATAAATTCAACGTACTGCAAATGGGCATGATAGCCAGTGAAAGGGTTTTTAAGGTACTTGACAATATGGATACAACGCCGGTTTCTTCCGGAAACGGACAGGAAGTGCAACCGGGTATTATACACGGTGGAATCGGGTTTGACAAAGTATGGTTTGCTTACAGCGATGAAAACTATGTTTTAAAAAATGTCTCATTTTCGGTTAACCCCGGTGAAACCATTGCTATTGTTGGTCATACCGGCAGCGGTAAAACAACCATCATCAGTTTATTGAACCGGTTATATCGTATTCAGAAGGGAACTATAAAAATAGATAATATCAATATTGATAATTATAACACCGATTCATTGCGAAAAAATATCGGGGTGGTTTTACAGGATGTTTTCCTTTTTTCCGGTACGGTGATGGATAATATCACGTTACGCAATCCTGATATACCGAGGGAAAAAGTGATAGAAGCTGCAAAGCTTATTGAAATGCATGATTTCATTATGGAATTACCTGGCGGCTATGATTATAACGTGATGGAGCGAGGCGCCACCTTGTCGCTGGGTCAGCGGCAATTGATATCTTTTATCAGGGCCTTATTATATAACCCTTCTGTGCTGGTCCTGGATGAAGCTACTTCATCTGTTGACACGGAAAGTGAAATGCTGATCCAGCATGCTATTGATACCCTGATCCAGGGCCGCACCTCCATTGTTATTGCTCACCGGCTATCCACCATTCGCAAGGCCAATAAAATCATTGTGCTTGATAAAGGTGAAATCAAGGAAATGGGGACTCATGAGGAGCTCTTGCGGCACAACGGATTTTATGCAAGGCTTCATGAAATGCAGTTTGCAAAGCATGCGGTCAAGGTTTGATTTTGTCTAAAAAAATCAGCAATTTCACTGAGTGGAAAAATAACAGAAAAATACGAAAATTCAGATTGTTCAGGAGGATGGCTTGCCTGCCATGAAAACATTCTTCTCACAGGAAGAAGCAGAGCGGTATAACATGATAGAGGCCTTGAATAAAACTGACATGGAAAAATTTCAATTATTTTGCCGCATGATGCGAATCGGGAAAATGCTTTCTTCAGCTAAAATTGTGAGTAAGAGTTCCTTTTTTACGTATAAATGATCTTTTGGCTAATAAAAAAGCTTTGGGCCGTCCTAAAGATCAGTTGGATGTCATAGAGCTCGAAAAAATTAAAAAATATCTTGAAGAAGAGCAAGCATAAAAAAAGGCGTGATTTTCTTCAAATTCCAATACTCAAACCATTGTTTTGATTTTTCGCTCCTTATCTTTGCGGCAAATTTCAGAACAGAATGATTTCCGGACGTTTCAAAGTCATATTGGTAGCGGTTTTCAGCGTTTTTTTAATGCTTGTTTTTCAAGCTGTTTCTGCTCAGCAGGATAGCCGGGAACCAGTTACTCATGAGGCAAAGCAGGAGGAAGGGCATTCGGCGAAGAAAAAGAAAGGCTTTAATGCTTCTGAAGTAATTTTTGGGCACGTGTTGAATGCCCATGAATTCCATT